>JAYGDG010000166.1:0-2856 GCA_046583015.1 Pirellulaceae bacterium
CGAGGGAGGGCATGCAACTGGACATCCACCAGCTCATGGACCCTGAGCTGCGCAAACCGGTTACCGAATGCAGCCTGGATTTTCCCCACCAGTGCGAGGTAACGGGTGGAGAGATGAAGGGTGGTTGGGCTCAGGTCAACCAATCAACGGATGAGCAGGCGCCGGCTGAATAATGACTGGCACTACGATTTGTGGATTGGCAGATGGAGCAGGCTGGCCCATAAAGAACACCATCAACAAATTCCGTGATGCATTTGAAACCTATACTTGGGAAACCAACCCCACTGGTTGTGACACCAAGGACCGCGTTCCAATACTGGAAATTATTCAACACCATTAGATCTGCCGAGTCTGCCGGTGACTTCGATCAGGAGATCGTTCGCCGCGCCGTCTGGTATTTCCCTGGCAAACAAACGTCAACGAATCAGTCATGCCCACTATCATCGTTAACGATCTGGAAATCGAAGTCGGTCCAGATGAACAACTCAACGGAATCCAGGCAGCCCAGCGGGCGGGCGTTGAGATTCCGCATTACTGCTGGCATCCCGGACTCTCGGTAGTGGCCAGTTGTCGCATGTGCCTGGTCGAAACGGGACGGCGGGACCCGAAAAGTGGTGAGATCAGCCTTGTTCCCGAGCTGGTCCCCGCCTGTCAGACCCCGGCAACCGATAGCACGGTCTTTGTGACTGACAGTCAAAAGGTAATCGATGCGCGGGCGATGGTTGAAGAAGACTTGCTAATACGGCATCCCATTGACTATCCAATTTGTGACAAGGCGGGCGAATGTTCCCTTCAGGATTACCATTTTGAACACGGTCGAGAAGAACGCCGGGCCGACATCAATCCCTTCACGAGTCGACGACGGAGTTTGGGAGACACGGTCACCCTGTTCGTGGATCGCTGCGTGATGTGCAGTCTTTGTGTTCGCTTTTGCCGGGAGATCACTGGAACCAACGAGTTGACAGTAATCAACCGGGGAACCGCTGAAGAAATCGACGTCTTGCCGGGCTTTCCCCTGGAAAACAAGATGTCTGGAAATGTGGTTGATCTGTGCCCGGTCGGAGCCCTGGGAGACAAGGATTTTCTCTACGAGCAACGTGTCTGGCTCATCAACAAACGATCTCATGTCTGTTCTGGATGTTCCACTGGCTGTTCCATCAGCGTGGAAGAAAACCAGGATCAAATCTATCGTTTGAAGCCTCGCGACAACCCACACATCAACCACTGGTGGATGTGTGACGAAGGCCGTTATGGGTGGAAGCATGTGCACCATGCCGATCGCCAGGTGCAGGCCTACCGACAGGACAGCGAGACTCCCACGCCCCTGGACAGTTCCACACTGGTCGAACAGCTCCAGCAGCAGCTTTCCGAGGCAGGCTCCCTGGCTGCCGTACTCTCACCCCACTCAACCGTCGAGGAAGCTTACTTGCTGGCACAGTACGTGCGCAGCATCGACGAGCAAGCCCAACTGATTTTAGGGCATGTCCCGGTCAAGGGAGATGACGAAACCTATCCTGGCGGCTTCACGATTCGCGCGGAGAAATGTCCCAACCGCCGCGGAGTGGAAGAAGTAATCGCGGGAATCGCGGGGCAAGTCACTGGCTGGGAGACCTTCCTGGAGAGCCTGGCAGAATCGCCACCCGGCGGAATATGGATTACTGGTGGTTACAAATCCGACTGGCACGATGAAGCGACCGTGAATCACTTCCAGCACGTCCCGTTGATAATCGTGCAGGATACATTTCCTTCACCATTATCCCAAGCGGCAACCTATAACCTGCCAGCCACAACGTTTGCCGAACAGGCAGGCTCCTTTGTCAATCATGCCGACCACCTGCAGAGTTTCGAGCAGGCCATTCGACCGCCAGCCGGCGTGGTCCCGGCAGGACAATTGGTCTGGAGGCTGTTAAACCGCCCGGGACTCTATCAAAGCCAGGTAGTACTAGCAGAAATAGCCCGTGAAATCCTCTATTTTAATGTCGCGGTTGAGCCCCCTGGAGAGCTGGGAGTCAACCTGAAACTAAACCACATTGCATCCTGAAAACAGAAACATAGCGTAATTACGGATGGAATTAGTCATCAAGATCAGCATCGTACTCGGTGGCCTCATGGCGGCCACCGCTGACTTCGTCTTGCTGGAGCGGCGCATCGCTGCCAGAGGCAGCGACCTGGCTCCCAAAAGGAATTACGGCAAAGACCGCCAGGGCTGCGGTCAGTATCAAGAGCGGGCTGTGCGAAGAAGCCTTGCCCGGTCGACGCAATCGAGTTAACCAGTTTATACAACCTGACAGGCCGCAGCCGGGAAGAGATGATCTTCGACAAGGAAAAACTACTGAGCGTTTACGACCAGACCAAGGAGAGTGAACCAATGGCTTCACAGCCGCCAGGAGAAAGCGTCTGATGAGTGCGAGCAACTTCCTGGGGACAATCGACTGGCACGGCCTGGTTCTTAGTCCGCTGCTGTGGGGGATTCTATGCGGTGCCATCGCCTTGGGGTTGCTGCTGCCGGGCCGTTCCAATCGAATCCGCTGGCCTGGCCTGGTGATGGCCATCCTGGGAATCGGTTTGGTCCTCTATGATCTGCCCATGATGGACTTGGGCTGGACCGAGGTCTGGACCTTCCGAGTCTTGACGATCATTACGCTCGTTGCAGCCGTGGCCACGGTCAGCATGAAGAGCGCCGTTTATGCAGCTATCTGGTTTGCCTTGTCATTGCTGGGAACCGCCGGGCTGTTCTTTTTTCAGGGTGCCCAGTTCCTGGCCATCGCCACGATCATTGTCTATGCCGGTGCCATCGTCGTTACCTTCCTGTTTGTCATTATGCTGGCCCAGCCGGAAGGACGGGCCAGTTATGAT
>JAYGDG010000200.1:0-10290 GCA_046583015.1 Pirellulaceae bacterium
GGGATGATCAGGACCAGCCAGGGGATGAATCCAACCAGGCCGATCAATAAATTCTTGGCACCCTCGCCAATTCCGTAGATGGAGTTGGACCAGGCCTTACCGATGCGACTGCCGAAGGAATGAGCCTGTGGAGGCTCGTAACCGCGTTCTTCTCGAGCATTGATCGTCACGGTGGTCATCTTGATGCGACTCTGTAGCGAGCGAAACATGCTCTCCATGCGTTCAATCTCACCCCGCACTCGCCCCAATTCCCGTTCCACCTCGATCAACTCGTTGATCTTTCCGGCACTTCGCTCCAGCAAGGCCAGGATCCGATCCTCCAGTCGCTTCTTATTACGAATGCGGGCATCCAGGTCAACATATTGCGCCGTGACATCCTCGGTCGTTTCGCGAAAATGTTCCGGAATTCCCAGCTCTCTTACTTCGTCCAGAAAGACCCGGTAGTTCTTGACCGGAATGCGCGTTTTCCACTGACCTGAACGTGCCCGACCCTGGTTGCGGTCGATGGTCAAGTCCGCGGTATGTCCTCCGTACTTTTCGACCAGCTGCGAGATGCCATTCTTGCCTGCCACCGCTGCAAAGTCTTCCACCACGAGGCGAATATCTGCCACGTAGATCAACTGGCGTTCGGTTTCTAGTGCGGCATCCGGACTGGGGACTGCTTCGGAATCAACGGCACTGTCTTCAGTCACCGCGATTTGCTCGCCACCAGCGCCGTCTTCAAAAACCATCGAAGACCCAGCCATTCCGACAGAGTATTCATCCGCCGAATGTTGGGAACCGCAGCCAGCTGTCAATAAGAGCATGATGACGGCCCATCCCGACAAAGTGGCTTCTGCAACTGATCTCATAAATCGTGTTCCTTGTTTAACTGCCCCGGCTCTTATTGAGTAGATCAACCGCAGGGACAGAATATTCCCCTGGAAAAGAAAAAGCCTCACACGCCGTGGCTAACCCACACCGTGTGAGGCTTCAAACTAGCTACTTTTCAGTTCCCGATTCGGCTGAATCAACGAACGTTGCAATAACAGCCGCGATCACAGGTACAATCGCTACGATTTACGTCTTGCTGATCTGGGCCGAGGATATGCTGGGTGATGTTGCACCAGCAATACTGGCTCCCTTCTTCATCCTTGGGAACGGTCGATTCCATTTGCCCGGTCACACACATGGCCTTGTTTCGCAAGTGCACGCAGGCCGGGTTCGTGACCACTTCAGGCGTATCATAGTTTTTTTCAAAAGGCATAATTAAAAACCTCCCGTTTCAATACCAGCGGCTCTCAAGACCGCCCGTTTCACTGCCACGGCGGCCAAGTCCACCTTGTAGCCGTTTTGGGACAGCGGTGTAGCCTCGCCAATCGCTGCTTCCCCAGCCGCTTCTGCCGTCTCATGATCAACTGGACGACCAACGAGTACATCGCTGGCTGCCAAGGAAATCCAGGGGGTAGGAGCAACATGCCCCAGGACAACCTGGGCCTGCCGGACCAGGCCACCTTCAATCGTCAAGGAAACAGCGGCCGCTGCCAGTGGGTCGTCAGGGCCTTCACCGTGCCGGACTTCATAAGTCGCGTTGTAGCGACTGTCGGCCGGTGGCAAGACCACGTGTGTCACCAGTTGCCCGGGCAGCACGATCGTCTCGCGCTGATCCTCGTGGCGTGGGGTGACAAAAAAGTCCGCCAACGGAACCCATTGTTCCTCGTCTTCAGCAGGACCAATCAATCGCACCTGGGCATTCAAGGCAATCAGCGCCGGGCCAATACGAGAACTACTCACAAACTTCGCCCGACCTGAGTTCCCCAGGATGGCATGGAACCGATTGTCTCCCTCGGAGACATGTCCCTGTTGATCAAGCAACTGCTGCCCATTGCGGAAGAACCAGCAACGTGGTCGCTGGCAGAGGTCCCCAACCAGCGTTCCCTGGCTCTGCAACTGCATGCTGTTGATTCCCAGGATGGCATCGGTAATGGCCGGGTAGTTTTCCAGGTAGGGGTGCGCTAGCACCTCGTCCAGGGTCACCGCTGCCCCGATCAGTAACGCGCCATCTTCCTGAGGTTCAATCGACTGCAACGAAGGCACTTCCATGATATTGACCACTCGATCTGGTGTGACCAATACCTTCTTCATCAGGCCGACCAAATCGGTCCCACCTGCGAGGACTTCGGTCTGCACACCTTCGTCGCTTAGTAATTCAATGGCTTCGGCCTCGTTACGAGGTTCGGCATATTCAAAAGCTTTCATAATTAAGCCCTCCCCGCTGTTTGAATGGCATCCAGGACTCGCTTGGGCGTCATCGGAACGACGGGTACCCGAACTCCCAGAGCGTTACAAACAGCATTGGCGATCGCCGCTTTCGGACTAATGGCCGGCGGCTCACCATTACCAATCACGCCACGCTGACGTTCACTTTCCGGTTCGTAAAGGTGGACAACAATGTCACCCACATCACCAAGTCGAGCCAGCTTATAATTCTCCAGCTCGGCGTTCACAAAGGCGCCACTCTTGGGATCCGAAATACGCTGCTCGTACAAAGCAGCTGCGATTCCCATGATGACCGCTCCGTAAATTTGCGCCTTGCAAGTCTTGGGGTTGATCACCAGCCCCTGGTCCTGCACGGCCACAAACTTATTGAGTTTGATCACACCTGTTTCCACGTCCACTTGCACATGTGCCATTTGCACACCACCCACTCCCTGGTTAGAGAGGGGGCTGGCATCTCCGCGCTTGTGGCTGCGTGAAATTTCCAGTGGTTTCATTCCCAACAGGGTACAGGCTTCTTTCCAGGAAACGCTTTTCTTGGCGTTCCCCTTCACCTGAATCCTGCCGCCGGTGGCAACCAGCGTATCGGCACCAACCGACAGTTTCTGGGCTACCAAGCCCATGACCTCTCGCAGCGCGTCCTGGCTGGCTCGTCGATGCGATTCACAAACCGCGCCGACGGTGGTACTTCCTCCAGAAGCGCCACTGGCCGGATAGGTACTGCTACCGATGTTCACTTTGACATCGTTCACCGTGAGTCCGAAGGTTTCGGCCAGCACCATGGCACAAATCGTCTTGGTACCGGTCCCCAAGTCCTGGGTGCCGCAGAAAGATTCCACGCCACCATCAGGATAAACTTTCAGTTGACAGGTTGACGAATTGGCGACACCGCCCCAGGTATGCAGGGCCATGCCCAGTCCATCGACGATCGCTCCTCGTCGCCGGGAACGCAAGCGGCCATTACGCTGAACGACCTGGGCACCATGCAGATGCCACTTGTCTTTCCAGCCCATGAGCTTGGCACCAATCTTCATCTCCTCAGCATAAACATCAGCCTTACCATTGGTCGCATTGACCAGGTTGGTCTTGAAAACATCGTAGCTGTCCTTGCCCATCTTATGGGCCAGATCATCCAGTGCCGTTTGGGTTATGGCACAACCTTGCGGATGATTAGGTGCTCGCCAGGCTCGTGAACGAACCGTATTGGTTTTCACTTGCGTCGACTGTCGACGATAATTCTTCGGCACCAGCACGTAAGGGATCACTGACTGGCTCACACCACCACCCCGGGAACCGGAAGTTCCCCAGTGATGGGAGTCCCAAACCGTGACCAGGCCATTCTTGTCGGCACCGAGCTTGACTTTCAGGTAGCCCGAAGGACGGTTACCAGCAATTTTCAATTCCTGGTCACGATCCAACATAAACTTGACCGGCCGACCGGTCTTCTTGGAGATCTTGGCAGCTGCCAGGCCCCAGTAATCTGCGGCAAACTTGCTGCCAAAACCACCGCCAATGTAATCGCATTGCACGTCAACCGCGTCGGCTGAAATACCCAGGTCATTGGCAAAACCATCATCCGTCCCGGAGACGTTCTGGGTGGAGAGATAAACTTTCAGCTTCTCTCCCTCCCACTGGACCGTCGAACCGTGGGGTTCCAGGCAACAATGGGTGATCGCGTCAATCCCGTAGTATCCTTCTACCACGTGGGCTGATTCTTTGAGCAAGCGGGCAATTTCCAGAGCGACGAATTCATCTTCATCGTCATCGTCGCCAGGTTCGCGAGCGGTGACCGATTTACCACCACCCTTGGCAGTCCGACCTGCTTTCTTAGCCGCTTCCAGGTCTTCATCGTTAGTAAACGAATCCAAGACCTCGTAGTCGACCTTGATCTTGGCCACGCCCTCAACTGCCGCTCCTTCACTTTCAGCGGCGACCACGGCCAGCAATTCCCCTTGCCAGTTGATTTCACTATCGGCCTTGGCATGATCAAACACATGGACGTCGACCACGCCAGGAACCTTGGCTGCTGCCGTGATATCAATGGCTTTAATTTTACAGTGCGAATGCGGGCAACCCAGGGCACGAGCAATCAACTGGTTCTTCAGGTTGATATCATACGTGTACTTGGCAGCGCCAGTCGTCTTGGCCAGCGTATCGAGACGCTTGTGATCCTTGCCAATTACCTTGGCATCTTTACGCGATGGCCAGTTGTAGGGGCCACCCTCAGCTGCTTTCTTGTCCTGAAACAATGCCATCATTTGCCTCCTTTCACCACGGAGACCGCAGCATCAATGATTTGAGAATAGGTACCACAACGACAGATGTTTCCGTTGAGCCCTTTTCTAATCTCCGCTTCAGTCGCCTGCGGGTTCTTGTTCAAAAAGGCCCTCACTGCCACCACGAATCCAGGTGTGCAAAAACCACACTGCGATGCATCGTGCTCAGCAAACGCTACGGGAACTGCATCCGGTCTCGCTCCACCAAGACTCTCCACGGTTGCAATCGACTTTCCCTTACAAGTCAGTGCCAGGGTGGTCGAAGCCGTCTTGGGCTTACCATCGATCATGACCGTGCTGGCACCACTGCTACCGTCCGAGCTGACCGGCTTGGCACCGGTCAAGTCCAACTGGTATCGCAGAACTTCCAACAACGTGGTGCGCGGCTCTACCGTCACCTTGTGATTCTTACCATTGACCTTCAAGGTCATCGACGTGGCTCCCTGCACTAACGTTGCCGTAGAGGTTTCTACGGCCGTTGCCTGCTGGGTTTGCCAGGCCGTCGCAGCAGCAACTGCGCCCGATCCCTTAAGAAAGGACCGTCGACTGACTCCAGAATTCTTTGTTGATTCCGTCATGCGGTTCACCTTCGTTACAGTTGTGGTGACTCAGATAACACAAACACATCTTTGACTTGTGACCGCAAACATCAAATGACCCGGCACACGCTGCCCCGGCTCATGTCTGCAGTGCCCCCGATTATAGGACTTGAAAATCACGATACAACTAACCGGAAGGGAGTTTTTTCGTTGAAGAACCGGCCGCACAGGAGCGGGGCCAGCGAAAATTAGAAGATAGGCAAGAAAGAGCCTATCGAGGTCGCTTAACCGGGACCGCGCGCCGCCGCAAATCAATCGGCCCCTGGCAACAGTCGCAAGCCTTCAACTCGTACATGGCAATCGCACAAATCTCGCACCAATAGTCAACTTCGACCTTTTTCCCCTTCTCATGGGCATAAACGCGAAGGATCTGCAGCAGCGGGGAACCGGTATACTGTCGAACCAGCAGGTCGACATCCATTTTTCGCAGACGTGGGTCCTTTCGGAAGGCACGGCCACGGATATCTTCCACGATCGGTAACAGTTGTCCCTGGGCGGTTTCCAGCGCTAGCACGCGCTGGGCTGCTTCCGGTACCGTACCAATACCATATCGCCTTTTCAGTGCTTCGTTGAGCCAGACCACTCGCCCCCGTACTGACTTGGTCTGGTATTTTGCCTTGGGAGCAGGCTTGGCAGCAGCAGCCACTGGCTGGCGGGGCGGCTGGGGCTGAACCCCCTGGGCCGCTGGCGAGACAGGGCAGCTGAGCACCGCGATCCCAATCAACCAACCCAGCAGACTGCGGCCAACCGACTGGCAATTAACTCTCAGTGCTGGAACCGATGTTGGGACCTGGACCATGTTCATTCACTCAGCAGCTTGCCCGACGATCACTACGTCGAGCAACTGGCTTTTAAGAACCTCACCCATCTTTACTTTTCCCTGCAGACGAACAATCCACCAGTCGTGTTGCTCGTCGTTGCGGATCGGGGCATCCCCTTTAAGTCGCTGCAACGACAGCAGTCCGGGATGGGTTGACTCCACAGCCTCTGCACTGGCTTCGGTTAGCTTCTTGTAATCGATCTTGGCAACCGACTTGTCGACAGACGCTTTGACGAGCAAGAGAAAGTCACGTGTCGGGGACGTACCGATATGATCTCCGTTGACCGGTTGTTGGGCATAACGCAATGTGTAGACACCTTTGGAGATGTCCTGGTCACGAAAATCGCTTCCCTTGCGGGCGTATCGGACGACACCGATCAGTTGGCCTGGAGCAAACGGGTAAATCACGTCATCCCCTTTGGCAGGTGCCTTCACCGCCCACTCTTTACAAAGCCAGATATCGCAAACGCTGCGGGTTGAACCTCGAATCACGCGTAGCCCCGTCGGCGCCAATTGGGATGCGATGTCCTCGGATAAGTCCGCTTGGGGAGCAGCTTCCTTCAGCGGTTCCACCCGGTGATCAGCAGCCTGTCCGCTTGCGCAGACCAAACCCAACACGCATAAGCAACTCAAAATACTACGACAGGTCATTCGCAAGGTCTCCGAAAATTTACGCTCAGCCAAACCGACAATGCTCATTATATCCCTGGACCAGGGTAACTACAAACGGGCTGCCGACCATGCCAGCTGACTACCCGATACAATAACAGCCTCGGCAGGCAATGCCGAGGCTGTTATTAAAGCGATTCGTTGGCTGCTCTTTACTCAGTAGACAAACGTTGCCATGTACGAGCTGCGGTCACCGGGCGTTGACCAGCGACTGCCCAAGCCACGGCCCTTGTAATATCCCTCTATCGTCACACCCGGTACAAACGTCTTGAGTTTGACCAGCGGGGGATAGTAGGCTGATTCGTTAGAGCAAATACAGTCATCAGGACGCGCCTTGCGGGTGGTCAGTTTCAACGTCTTACCGGCTTCCAGGCTGCCACGCAATTCATCTTTGTCGAGCGACATGTTGATCGGGGCTGTATCGATCCGAACAACATACTGGCCGGCACGCCCGGCATGTTTCTTGGCAAAGTTCACCAGTGCCTGACGCTGCTGCGGATCGGCCCGCTGGTCCACAAGGATGACCGACTTCAATTGCCGGGGACCATCAATACCTCGGAAGCCCAGTGTCTGCGACGCATCCAGGAGCATCACAACGTTGAGGCCTTTGAGAGAGACGCCCTCCTGCTGACCTTCCTCAATACTCCAGGCCATGATGGCGTTTCTGCCACTGAGACCCACTTCCGCATTGGCAAAACAAGGTCCGGTATAGACCTGGCAGGTGCGGCTCTCCAGGTAAAACCCTTTTGTTTCACCGGCGAAGAGAGTTTGCGGCAAGCAGCAGGCAGCGACCAAAACAATCAAACATGTATTACGAATCATTGGTTTCGACCTTTATGCGAGATTTAACCATGAAGACTTGTCGTTCCAAGCGGGAGCGATTTGATCGCTCAACACGATCTCTATTGTAATCAACCTGGACGGACTCAGTCCAGTGAAGCTGGCCGTAAGTCGTAACGGCTAAGCGAGTTTAAATCGTCAGTCTTCGATCCCGGGCGGCCACCGGCCAGACTTCTTGTAGGCGATTTTCATGAATTACGTAAACCTGTTGATGCAAGGCCGTCGTCGGGCAGATATGGCGTGGTATGGCCAGCAAGCACTGGCCCGGCTTAAGGCTCTGAGCCTGACTGGTTTTGAGCACCAGGTGTTCCTCGTTCTGCAGAATCTCTTCCGCATCTGGAAGCTCTGGAAAAGCAAGCCGACGACCGGCAGGAGGATCAGAGGCACAAGCCTTGTAGCCCAGGTCCAGGGTCACCGTATCGGTGCCAGGACAACTGATCACGCGGGTCAAAATACGGGCAGCCGGAGTAAAGTCGAGGTCGGGAAACATCTGGCCGTAACCCACATCGAAAAAGACTGTCGTACCGGGGCTCAATTCGAGCGTTGGATCATCGATCTCTGCATAAACTGGAAAGGAGCCGCTGCCACCGGCGACCAGTCTCGGGACTGGCCACCCCTCTGCAACCAGCTCATCACGAAAGGCCGTAACCTGCTGCCAGCCGGCATGCACCGCTTCAGAGCGTTCGGCCAGGTCCGTTTGATGGTTCTGACCGTCGTATACGTGCAGGCCTCCTGCGATCAAACCGTCGGTTTCGACAATCTGCTGATAGAGCGTTTTGGCCTCCGGACCGACCATCACCCCGGTTCGGTGCTGTCCCGTGTCAATATCCAGCAGCAGGTCGATCGACAGACCAGCCTGTTGCATCACTTCAGCCAACTGCTGGATCGGCCCGTGGTGATCTGCAGTCGCGGAAAACTTCACCTGGGGATAGGTCTGCAAGAACTCAACGGCTCGCATCAGGTTCGGTCCGACCAGGTTGTAGGCCAGGAGAATATCGTCGACGCCGGCTGCCACTAGCATCTCGGCCTCGGCAAACGTGGCGCACTTGTGACGGGTAATCCCGAGTGCCAGTTGCAACTCGACAACCTGTGACATCTTGTGGGTCTTGCAATGGGGTCGCAGTCTCGCGGGATCCCCGGCGATGCGCACCATTTCAGCCAGGTTTTCTTCCAGCGTCTCTCGAAAAACGACCAGCGACGGAGAAATGATTTGATCCACATCTTCGATCTGGTAACGCGTTTGGTTCATGACCCTAATCCTCACCAATAATAACCTGTCGCAGCCGGAGATTTACGGCGCATGGTACCACGAACGCGGATGGTCTCGTAGAGGTGGAGCGGGCAGGAGCAACTACCGCAGAGATTCGCCTGCTGACGATTAGCGGTCGGTCAAGTCGTCTTCTTCTTGACCTTCTTCGCTTTGCGCTTTTTCGCTGGCTGGCGTGTTTTCGCCTTTTCCAGTTTCGCGATGAGTGCCGAATAACTGCCCAGGCAGGATTCCAGCGTCCCCTGCAATTCTTTGATGGCAGTATTGTTCTGGTTAGTCGATTCCAGCACCGGTTTCATCCACTGGTCCATGAGTTGGAACTGGTTGGTCAAGACTTCGAGAATTTCTCGCGGCACCCGGTGCATCACCGAAACTCGCTGCGTCGGACTGTCCGGATCCACTGGGATGGAGCCGGTGGTCAGCGCCCGCAATTCCTCGGTCAGCTGCATGATGGCATCGGAAGACAATCCACCGCCAGTCCCCTGGGTGGTGGCCGCGTCCGCTTGCTCAACCCTGGCTTTGGCCATCTGTTTGACGCCTTCACCGAGTGCATCGCGTAACTGATCGATCGATGTTTTCACGTCACCCACCTGACCCAGCAGAGCGGTTGAGTCGCTTTCGGGCTCCCCGCTGGCCGACTCCGCCAGTTGGCTAACGCCCTTGGAAAGGGTTTCGCGTATATCAAGCAGGCCATCGCTAAAGGAACTGAGTTGAACGATGACCTGTCCGACCTTATCATCCGAGCCAACCCCTTTGAGCTTAATGTTCTGCTGGAAGGTGCGTTTAATCTTCTCCCAGCGTTCGGCTTCCTCGGGAGTCATGACATTGAGCATTTCCTTGAGTTTCAGCAAGTTGGATTCGGTGTCCGAAGTGAGTGTTTGGGCATCGTTCTCGTAGTTGGTCATGATCAACGAATGCAGTTCATCATCGTTCATGATGGGCACTACTTTTTCGGCCATCCGATTCATATTTCGATAGGAACCTTGCAGCTTAAATGACGGTTCTGTGCGATATTCATTGGCCTGGGCTGCCGAATCAATGTACTGGCGGTTGACCTTCAGGATGACATTTCGGATATGAATCAATTTCTGCATGGTAGAGACCATTTCATTGAGTTCTTCAATGGAATAGTTTCCTTCCAGCTCAATCCCTTCACGAGAATTCGTTTCCGCCATCTTGATAATGGCATAGACATCCTGCTGGCTGCGACTGGCAAGCTTGTTGAGATGGGAATTGGAAGTGAGCGAGTTTTCCAGGTAGCTCATCTCGAACACGTCGGCGCTTTCTCCAATAATCTCACCGATGTTGTAGATGTCAGCCCGGTTGGCAAGCATGTCCGGGATCTGGAACTTTTCGCCGCTTTCGGTATAGGGGTTACCAGCCATCACTACGGCAACTTTTCGGCCCCGCAGGTCGTAGGTACGACTGCGTCCCTTGTAGACGCCTTCGATTTTCCGCTGTGCATCGCAGAGGGAAATGAACTTCTGCAGGAACTCGGGGTTACAGTGTTGAATATCATCGAGATAGATCATCACGTTGTCACCCATTTCCAGCGCCAAGTTC
>JAYGDG010000395.1:0-2689 GCA_046583015.1 Pirellulaceae bacterium
TAGTGTTTACCTGAAGTTTGTGCAACCGCGAAAACTCAATGGACGGGAAGTAATCTGGGTCGAGTGCCATCACGATGGCAAGATGATTGCCCACGAACCTGGCTTTAAAAACTTCTTTCGTATCAAGCTAAAGCCTACCAGTTTACTGGCCATGATCGGCAGTCGTTATCCAATCACGGAAATTGGCATCGAGAAGATGGTTGCCAAGTTAATTCAAAAAGGTGAACGCGATCGGCAGCACGGTGACTGCGAAGTGGAGATCGACAAGGATGCCGAGGTCGACGGGGTGCGTTGTACACGAATTCGGGTCAAGCATCCTGTCAAAGAAGACCACTTTGACTTTCATATCGCCGAAATCTATCTCGACGAAGAGCGCCTTGTACCGCTGCGCTATTCCGCTTACGACTGGCCAACAAAGAAAGGGGAGGCGCCTCCCTTGATGGAAGAATATATCTACCGGGACTTAAAATTGAACGTCGGACTCCAAGAGAAAGACTTTGACCCGGACAACGAGGAATACGACTTTCCCTAGCAGCGATCACCCGGGTCAAACAACCCGGTGTAACAACTCCTTCCCTGCCAGCCCTGCCCAAAGATTCTCCACAGAGATTTCTGCCATCCGCTGCCGTGTCTGTTCGGTAGCACTTCCCAGGTGAGGCGCAATCGTGACATTGTCCAGTTGCAAGAGTGGATGATCCCGTGGCAACGGTTCTGGATCGGTGACATCAAGACCCGCAGCATAGATTTCACCCTCTCGCAGCGCTGCGGTCAAAGCATCCGTATCAACGACGCCACCGCGGGCCACGTTGACCAGGATAGCCGTCGACTTCATCTGGCGCAACTGCTGCTCCCCAATCAACTTCTCAGTTTCTGCCGAGAGTGGCAGGCTCAAGACCACGTAGTCTGATTCTGTTAGCAGCGTGTCGAAATCGACATAGGTAACATCCGCCTCCGGTGGCAAGTCCTGGCGGGGATTGCGATTGTGGTAGAGGACACGCATGTCAAAACCAAGAGCACGGCGAGCAATTTGCCAGCCAATTCTGCCCAGTCCAATGATTCCCACCACCGTGCTGTGGGCTTCCTGCCCTAGCATGTAACCCGGGTCATAGTGAGTGAACTGCGGACTGCGGGCAAACCGATCTCCCTCTATCAGCCGGCGGGCCGCGGCCAGCAACAAGGTCATCGCCATATCGGCCGTGGCCCCGTTAAGCACGTCGGGCGTGTTACCAACGGGAATTCCCCGCTCTTGGGCGTCTGCCAAATTGATATGGTCAACCCCCACTCCATAGTTGCTAATGACTTTCAACCCGGGAAGAGCGTCCATCATGGCACCAGTCACCTGCTCGTGTCCGTAAGTATAAATGCCATCAACCGGTGTTTCGCTCCCTTCGATGCCAACTTCCCAGGGCAACAGCTCGACACGATCTCCCATCAGTTGCAGAATTGCATCGGCCAGGGGCCCGTCAGCAACAACACGTGGTTTTCCCGATGTCGTTTCACTCATCGTTTTCCTCTTTCTTCTCAGTCAGTCTCTAGACGTGGTCAATTCCCCGTATGTAAGCGGAGTCCTGGATAATCGCAGCCGACAGCCTCAACCTGGTATCCAAGCGTTTGAACATGGTAATCTCCTGAGGTCGTGACTCAAAATCGATACCGTCCAGCGGTTCTTCCAGCCGTGGTAACCAGCCAACAATCGAGGTGATTCCCTGCCCAAATGCCGTAGACCTGATAGCAGCAATCATGGCAACCTGGTCACACTGGTTACCCGTCGACAGACCCCAATCCTGGATCAACCAACAATCATCATGGCTGTGCACTCGGACGTAACCTTGTTCTTGTTGCTGCCCGTCGACCAGCATAAAAAACTGGTCCGTGGCAGACTTGGCTAACATGTACTGCCAGTAATCATCGTCTCGAACCACCCACACCGACAGGTTCTGCTGGGCCGTTTCATACCAGGCCTGTATTCTTGCCAGGTGCTGTTGCGGATCAATTGGCTGCAACAGCCACTGGGAAGCGGGTAACGCTGCCGACGATCCTGCCTTCATACTCATTTCCCAGCCGTCGCATTGTTCGTAACCGAGCCGGCCGTAGTAGTTCGGGTCAATATCGGAAAAGAGGCCGCTCACGCAGACCCCCTGCTGCTGCTCTTGCTCCTCTAGCCAGGAAAGTAACTGGGGCGCGTAGCCATGGCCACGATAGTCGGGCAGCGTATGAACGGCCCCGATAAAAATCCCCGCCACCTGCTGACCGTCCCAATACAGCTGGAGCGGGTAACAGCCCAGCGATGCTACTACCTGGTCATCAAGGCAACCAACGCACCATTTGGCACGGTTGTGTTGGGGCGAAGTCGATCGCCACTGCAAATGCTCTTCCAGCGTGCGCCCACCACTCCAGAATTCATGAACGTTGCGATAAGCTGCCAGTTTCTGGTCCTGGTTCGCATAGCTACAGACCAGTTGCTTAGTCATGCGGCGAGTCCCGTTTACTTGAGTTGCCAGGATTCGTCAAAGAACCCGGTTGCCACTATTTTTCCCGGTAACAGCGCATCGGGTACCTGGCGCAAGTCGACAATCGCCCAGTCCGGCAGCTTGGGATTTTGTAGCGAGTTGGTTCGATCGTGTCCTTCTCGATGGGTGGGACCACTGTTGAGAACCACGTATTTTTGATCGTTCCAGGGATTGGGGTA
>JAYGDG010000594.1:0-8716 GCA_046583015.1 Pirellulaceae bacterium
GCGGCTTGCGGTGAAAATCCGGCATTGGCCTGGGCCTTGAGGATTCGCAGTCCGTGACTTGGCTTGAGGATTACGCCGTACGGGGCCACTTCGAAACGATCGGCATGTAATTGCAATAGCGGTTGCACAACGGTCGCCACCAAATCAGTGCAACTTCCCACCGGCTCAGCGATCACAACATCTGGTTGTTGCTCTGCAGAGAGTTGGCGAGTCACTTCCGTCAGTTCATTGAAGTTACAACAAAAACAGGCCCCAGCCACTTCTCCCACGGAGAATCCCTGGGAACGCAATGAATGGGTATCGACCAGGCCTTCCGCCTGGTCGTTGGTGACAATCCCCACGTTCAGACCCTGCTGCTGGTAGGTCTTGGCCAAGCGGGCAATCGTTGTTGTTTTCCCGGCGCCCAGGAATCCGCCCACCATCACGAATCGAATTCTCTTCACGATTTAGCGTTCCTTAAAACAACGGGCAAGCGGCAACCACCGTACCAGAAAGCAGTTGCTCCTCATCAGCCACCGTAGCGTATCTAGGGAGCAGGAACAAGCGGCGCTCAAGTCGGTTGCTAAATCCAACTGACTGGCCAAGTATGAGGTGCCGGCTGAACGGATAATTCCACCAGGCAAGACTGGAAACGTGGTGAAGATTCCAAGCAGCACGCCGCACAGATTAGGCGACCCGTGAGTGGACGACCGGAGGGCGTGCTTCACCAACCTGCCAGACCGAACCGTCTCGGCAGTAGTACTTCACTTCGTTCTCTTCCACAAACCAGATGGCATGCAGACCATCACATTCGAAACGACGCCCACAGTAAAAGCCGTCACGGATCAAGATCGTTTCTTCGATCTCACGGTCGGTGGAAGCGCCTAGCTGCGCGAAAGTACCGCGAATCTGCTGTCGCACCGAGTGCATAACATCTTGAGTCGACATAAGTGACAACAACTGACCAAAAAGACAAAGAAGAGAAGGCCTGACGCAGTACGTGTCTTCATTATCTCCTTGGATCGACCGATGCCAATTTTTAGTTTGGCAATCTCCAACCAACTGCTTACTTTTGACTATCTTTCCTATCTTACGGTTCACTAGCCCGTTGCGGGCGTTGCCGTCGCTTTAAACTGGTCCTTCTGCCAAGTGTTTCCCCGCTGTTAAGGGATAAAGCGGATGGGCTGGGATTCGAACCCAGGGTACCCTCACGGGTACAGCAGTTTTCAAGACTGCCGCCTTCGACCACTCGGCCACCCATCCAACCATCTTCCATCGGCCACACCAGAGCCTGATGGTCATGGCACTGAGAATCTACCGTTGGCAGCCCCATGGTGTCAATTTAGGTTGGGCCGATGTTTCTTAATTTTATTGCTGGTCTTTTCGATCTCGCGCCTCGGCGATGCAATTGATAATTCGCTGCCTCAATTCGTCCATGAGTTGAGTATCGTCGAGTGTCTTGACGAGTTCGACTGAGATTGGTTCACCGACCACGATTCGCACCTGTCCCAATTGCGGAAACCGCTCAGATCGTGGCCAGGCATCGTACGCTCCATCAACGCCTACGGGAACCAGGGCCACACGACTTCGTCGGGCGAGCGTGGCAAAGCCCTGCTTGAAGAGTTGAATTTCTCCATCACTGGAGCGGGTTCCTTCCGGGAACAGCAGGACCATTTCTCCTCGTTTTAAACGCTTCAATGTCTCTCGAATCCCCCCTACGCCAAACCCTTTACGTTCGACCGGGATCGTATTGACGAAATCCAGTAGCCAACCCAGTGGGCCAAATTGGAAGAGCGTTTTCCGAGCCAGGTAATTCATCGGACGAGCACTGGAGTTACCGATCAGGACCGGGTCGAGGAAACTCTGGTGATTGGCACAAACCAAAGCACCGCCGGTTGCCGGGAAATTATCCCGGCCCCAGCAGCGAGCCTGGAAACCAAGGACTACCAGGGCACGGGTGAAGGACTGCAGAGCCCGGTAGCCGAAACGTCTGAACCAAGTCCGTTGCATCAAATCACCTTTCCGCACAATGCGTCACAGCCGCTTACTCTCCGCTGGACATTCTCGATCGCACCAGGGTCTCCAATTTATCGACCACCTGGTCGACTGACAGGTTGTCGGTCGACACCTCGACCGCGTCAGCAGCTTTTGCCAATCCACCCACTGGTCGCTGTCGATCTCGCTCATCGCGTTCATTTTGCTGAACAAGCACTTCTTCCCAGGAAATCGTGACTCCCCGTTCTCTAAGCTGGGCGGAGCGACGACGTGCACGCTCGGCAGGACTGGCAGTCAAATAGATCTTGCAATCGGCATCTGGAAAGGCAACCGATCCCTGATCTCGTCCTTCCGTCACCACGTTCTGGCCAGCCACCAGCCTCCGTTGCAATTGAACCAGTTGCTTGCGCACCTGCTGGTTATCGGCCACATGGTGAATCACCTGTCCAACTTCCGGCTCACGAATCTCCCTGGTGATATCCTGGCCGTTGAGCAGAACTTGATTCTCCGTCACTTGCAGGTCTAAATCGCAAACCAGCTCAGCGATGCGAGCGGAATCATCCCAGGCCACCTGCTCGGCTAAGGCCAGCCAGGCAACGCTGCGATACATGGCCCCCGTATCGAGAAACTGGAACCCTAATCGCTCGGCCAGGAAACGGGCCGCACTGCTCTTGCCAGCGCCGGCAGGTCCATCAATGGTGACAATCATCGCATTGAACTTGGCGGTCACCTGGGACCAGCCATCCTCCTTTTGTAACCGTAATCACCAGCGGGCATTCAATTGAATCCACTCGTGGGGAGCCAGTTCCAGTTGCACGCTTCCCTCCTTAATCCGGCAATCACCTAGCGATGCACCTTCAAAATCCACCTGCTGAGCCTCCGAAATCGGTCGAAAGCTATTTAAATCAAGACGTGCTCTACGCCCGGAAACCTCCAGCAACCGTACCTGAAAACCAACGATTTGTCCCTCCTCGACCCAAGGTTTCCAGGCAGTAGCCATCACATTACGGGCGTTCAGATGAAACAACCAGGCACTCTTTTCAGTCGGTGGCCGCCCCTGGGGATCAAAAACAGCCGTCTCTGGGCTCATCAAGCCGATCGCTTCCTGTAATGGATGTGGCAAATCGACTCCGATCCCCAGTTCAAACTGCTGCTCTGTTTCTCCTCGCACCACCAGCAAACTATCAAGCATGCGGAAACCTATTCGACGGTGGAACGGCAGTCCGCCGGTTAAAACACTGGTACACGATTCTCCGTCATCAATATCAATATACTGGGGCGCTTCCAGTTGCATGGCGGTGGCTTTATGTCGCGACTGGTTCACCGCCCGGTAAAGATCTGCTCCCTCGTTTTTCCAGGCAAACCGACTGCAGTAGTAAGAATTCCAGGGATCAGCTGCCGGAATTTGTTCAGGCCATATTTGGATTGACAGACGCAAGACGCGGCTGCCTCGCCACAAACGCAGACGCTGTTGAAAACGAGCTAACTGCTGACCCTTGGCACCGAGCAACTGACCTTTACTGGTGATTTCACCCATGATGGCATTGTCACAGGTCGTCTTGACCTCCTCGGCAACCATGCGGGAGTAGCCTTTTTCTTCTTCCTTTTCATCCCACATCATGCCCGGACGACCACGTCGTTTTCCAGACCGGTAGGCCAATTGCTGAGAAATCCGGTTGTCCCGAGATTCATATCCTCGGATTGCCTGGATCCCGCCACTCTCCGGATGGACCACCACCTGGAAAAACTCGTTCTGCAAAATGCCATCCTCCACCAGGGAGGGACCAGGAGCACTGCTGGACGCCGCCGGCGACCCTGCCGGCAGATCAACAAAACCCATCGGTGGCACATCGACTAGCGCCCATTTGCTTGCTTCGGTTTGCCCGTTGGCCTTGATTTCATGCGCCGCATAAACCGGGCCTTCCACGGCAGGCAGCGTACTGAGTTGAGTAACGTCAACCGGGATTCGGCGGGCAAAGCTGCCTGGATTGGTCACCTGGTAACGTGGAGCTGTCGGTCCTTGCGTCGGTGTTATAGCCGAAGCAAAGCGTTGAACCATTTGCGACACCGCTTCTGTGAACTGAGCTTCTTCGCCGCTCACCGATTCCACAGCAGCTGCACTTTCCTCCTGAGTATCTTGAGGTAACAGGCGAGTCTGTTCACGGCCAGCACTCTGGCAATCCACCTGGTCCACGAACCCTTCCGCGGACGAATCAACTTTTCCTTCTACCAGTTGAGCCAACGTATGCAGATTCTGGCAGGCGTCAGCCGCCGCCTGATGCCGCCAGTAACGGATCCAAAAAGAAATCGGATCCGGCTGATTGCGAATAATCTCTTGCTTTAAAAACGGCGTTCGATACTGATCCATCTCAAAGCGATCATTCAACCCGGAAGCATCGGTTTCCGTGAAATAAGTGTCGAGTGTGACAAATTTCCCCAGCACCGAACCATATCGCGCAATGCGACGCAAATCTTCATACCAGGGGCTGACCTGCCCGGGCCAGTGTGCCAGGCAAATCGTCGCCACGTGATCCATATCCATGGATTCACCCAGCTTGGTAGCCAGCGACAAAAAGGTCTCTGGTTTATTCGCATCCAGCGGGACGCGGGCCAAGGCGTCGAGCCCCGAGCCATCTCGCCCTTCCCAACGTGTTTTGACCTGGCTCCCCTCGGGAAACCGGCCTTCTTCGAACGTACTGTGCAACGCTCCCCGGAAACCAAATTTCTTGAGCAATTGTGGCAAGTTGGGATTCAACCCAAATCGCTGCCGTCCGTAAACTCGTACCGGCTGGTCGAGTAACTGCTCGTAAATCGACCGACCGCGCTGCAATTCGTCCCGCAGGGACTCAATGCTCAACAACGAGAGTGCCCGTTCACCTGCTTCACCCCCGATAACACTCGCCTGCCCAGTGACCAGGGCCGCTTTAAGCGCAGTCAAGGTAGCCGGTTGCCGGTCAGCTAAGCCTTGCACGTCAGCGGCCGTTAGCAGGCAATTCGTTGGTGTCGAACCGGTCACTTCCCGCTCAAGTCGCTTTCCGCTCGTCGCCTCGTTGACCATCGTAATGTCAATTAAAAACACTTCCACCGAGTAGTAGTGATCGCGTTCCTCGGCCAGCAAGTCAAAACAGGCCGTCAGTTTTTCTTGCGCCAATTTAGGATTACCAGCGACCGCGGCAGTCGCCGCCGCCACTGCCAGGTTCTGGAAATGAATCTCATCCAAGTTGCTGGCATAACGCATCTGGCGAGTCAATAGTTCGACCTGCAAGTGACAATAGCCCAGGGCCAGAAAATCAGCCACCAAGTCGTCGGGAATCGACACTCGACTCTCCAGCCCGTCCAAAGCTGCCTGGACAATCTGCTGGCGATCGAGTTGATTGCGAACCACGGTCGCTCCTTCGCTACCAGCTCGGTCAACGAACCCGATCGGTAATTCCTGGTCACTCACCTTCGGGATCACCACCAGGCGCCCTGCTAACTCTTCCGGAGGATCGTCCATGCGATGCCAGCGCAAGATTGATTGTGTCTGAGCCAACAGCTGCGGGTGCCAAAGCGCCGACCAACCTGCCAGCAAGCCTTGAGCATCTTCTCCCTCATGATGGACGGGAAAATCCTCCAAACTGTGGCAAGGCAACAGAATCAACAGTTCCTGGTAACTCATAAAGGAAAATGCCCTGCAGGAGAATTGAAGAAGAACGACTAAACTTACCACTTACGGGGGGGTATCTGTCTCGCTCCTTGAGTCGGGAACTTTCTTGTTCGCCAAATCGTCTCAGTTGGGACCGAAAAAATCCCTTCAAAAGCGACTAATTCAGCCTGGTGCGGATTCTCGCAGAATCCATGCTCTCAGATTAGCTGTTGAGACGTTTGTCGTCGAGGACTAAGGAGTTTGGAACTGCTTCAGAAAGGTGCAAAAGATTGACAATTGGTATGCTAACTCACTAGAGTAGAAGGTAAGATAGAGTGCAGTTATCAGCGACTGAAGTCTAGCCACAGTGAGACAGTGAACTCATCCATTTCGTATTCTCTGTAACTCGTTAGATAGCTGAATGATGCGTCGTTTTCAACGCATCCAATCCGGAACAAACTCAACAACTTGGGAAGAGACCGTTGGTAGTCAGCTTCAGAGCTCCCAGAGGCATTCTGTGACAGCTTTGAAGGGAAACCTGCTCGGTTTTTCAGTCTGACGTCGACCCCTCCATCCCAAGTGATACAATCCTTAGAACTTGTAGAAGGCGCTCGTGGCGAGAAGACCGTTAGCTGAGTGACGTGGTAGGGGAAATTTAAATGGCCAAGAACGTGGGTGTATGGGGAATCGACATTGGGCAATGTGCTCTCAAGGCAATGCGTTGCACGCTTGAGGGAGACCAGGTAGTTGCCGATGCCTTTGACTACATTGAGTATCCTAAGATTCTCACGCAACCGGAAGCAAATGCAGAGGAACTGGTTCGGGAGGCGATGGAACAGTTTCTCTCGCGAAACACCTTAACTGGTGACCTGGTGGCCATGTCCGTCCCGGGCCAGAGTGGTCTAGCCAAGTTCTTTAAGCCGCCGCCGGTTGACGCAAAAAAAATCCCAGACCTGGTGAAATACGAAGCCCGCCAACAGATTCCATTTGATCTGAGCGAAGTTATCTGGGACTACCAGCAGATGGGATGGCAAGCGGATGAAGACGCTTTGGCGCTTGAAATGGAAGTAGGATTATTTGCCATCAAGCGGGATCAATTACTCAGCGCCATCAGGCCCTTTGAGGAAGTCGATGTTGACCTGGATCTTGTCCAGTTATCACCACTATCGGTCTACAATTTCGTCGTTTATGACTTGCTCAACAATGGTGACGACTTAGCGGATTACGATCCCGAAAACCCACCTGAGTCGATCGTGATTCTCTCGATGGGAACGGAGACAACGGACCTGGTCATCACGAATGGACAGCGTGTCTGGCAACGCAGTATCCCACTAGGCGGCAACCACTTCACACGCCAACTCACCAAGGAACTGAAACTCACGTTCGCCAAGGCAGAACACTTGAAGCGGAATGCCCGGCAGGCGAAAGATGCCAAGGTTATCTTTCAATCAATGCGTCCCATCTTCAACGACCTGGTAACGGAAATACAACGTTCCATTGGCTATTTCCAGGGAATCGACCGCAAGGCAACCATCCGCAGTGCCATTGCCATGGGCAATGCCGTGAAACTACCGGGACTTCGGCAGTACCTGTCAAAAAATCTCGGTTACGACGTTGAGGACTTTAATTCCTTTGGGCGACTGGGTGGCCCGACGGTCACTTCCAGCCCCGCCTTTAAAGACAACGTTCTTTCCTTCGGGGTCTGTTATGGACTTTGCCTGCAAGGACTCGGCGAGTCTCGTTTACAGACCAATCTTGTGCCTCGCGAGATCATGATTGAACGGTTAATTCGGGCCAAGAAACCGTGGGTTGTCCTCTCCCTGGCGGGCTTACTGCTGGCCTGTATGTTCAACTTCCTCTCCTACTATGGAGTCTGGAATAAAGTCCACGAGGATCGCGCTGAAAAGAACCTAACGTGGAGCGCAACCCTCTCCAAGGTCGACGCCTTAAAGAACAAAAGCGCCGAGCACCTTTCCAAGGACGAGGCCTTACAGGCCGAACTGGGAAAATTGCAGGCAATCGGTACGGAACTGGCCGGCAATGGCGATCGTCGCCTGCTATGGCTGGAGTTGTTTCGAGCCATCAATCAGGCGCTGCCCAGAGATGCCGACTTCCAGCCTGGTGTCATTCGCAACCCGGAAGACAAGCCCTTTAATCAGCGTAGCGATTTATATATCGAAGCTGTCGAGACCCAGCATTTTGAAGATCTCACAACGTGGTTTAGCGAAGACGTCAAAAAACGCTATCTGCTCTCTCAACCGTGGCTGACACAACTGGCACCGCGAGCTGCCGAAGATAATGGGCAGGCGGAAACCCCGGCCGAGGAAGCAGCTGCCACCGAAATTACTGGACCGAAAGGTCCCGGCTGGGTCATCGAGGTACGTGGTTACCATTATTACAACAATGACATTCGGACATCTCGCGCACAACATGTTCGCAACACCTTCATCAAGAGGCTGGCCATGCAGAAGGTCCGTCTGCCCCGTGGAGACGGCAAACTGGAGGTCTTTAGCATGAAAGAATTAGGGGTCAGCTATGCGTTGCTGCTCGGCGACGGAGAGACCAAGAAAGAGAAAATTGAAAATCCAAATTACGTTCCTCCCAAAACAGCGGAAGAGGGCGGAGCAACGCCAGGTGGCCCGGCACCTCAAGCCCCACCAGCGGCCAAGCCAGCAGATCCGCAGGCAGCGGCTAACCAGAAACCCGCAGCTCCTTCCCGACCAGCGTTCTTTGAAGAAACCAAGTACTCTTTTATTGTGCAGTTTTGCTGGCAACAGAATCTGTTGACCAAGCGGATTGCTGAGCTGGACGAAAAACGCGCTGCCGAAGCCGAAGCCCGCAAGGCTGCCGATGAACAAAAGAAACGAAACGAACAAGCCGAAGCGGACAACAATACGGTCGCTACAACTTCAAACTGAAAGTCATAAATCATGGACATGAAAGACCTCATGCAGGGAATCAAGAAGCATTCCTTCTGGCTTATCACGAGCCTGGTCATTGTGGTGTTCTTCGCAGGCTGGTATCTGTCTACGAAGCAACTTAAAAATGAAACCGCGACCTATAAAAGTCAAATCATGACCGGGTTTAGTGCCGTTTCGTCAGTGGTCAGCAATAACA
>JAYGDG010000629.1:0-1670 GCA_046583015.1 Pirellulaceae bacterium
CGACGCTCTTCCGATCTGGTAGCCCCCCTTCGAGAAGACCTCGGCCAGCGTCACCTCGTCGGTGTGCATCAGCGATCGGCCCATGATGGTGTGCCAGACGCCGGTCCGATTGGTCCAGTGACCGGTAATCAGCGCGGCACGCGTGGGAGAACAGGTTGGAGCTACGTGGTAGTCGGTAAGCCGCACGCTTTCGGAGTGGAGCTTATCCAGATTGGGCGTCTTCAGCACAGGATTTCCGTGACAGGAGAGATCACCATAGCCCTGGTCGTCGGTGATGACGAGCACCACGTTCGGCTGTCGGGCTTCCAGCTTGGAGGCTAAGAACGGCAGGGAGGTGAGTTGCAGGGCAATCAGTAAGAACAGGCTGCATTTCTGTGGCATGGTTGATCTCGAGTAGCTAGGGAAGGAAACGGACTGCAGTTGTGAGTGAACATTAGATCCCAGAAACAGCCGTGATACAATAATTGGGCGGGATGATTGGAGAAGATAGACGACGAAATACCCTTCAATTGGGACTGCTGCGGAGAGAACGCCGGCAAAAAGTGGTTCTCGTTCGTGGAAAAGCGGGTGGTAGTTGGTTATAACCAGAAGCGAGAAAACCAGTTGTGCGTGGCACGCGGGGTGTTGCGCGGGGTGTTTTGGTGACCTGGCCTGGGATTGGGGATTAGCGGTATGAGAAACGTGATTAGACTCGCAGCAGTGGTGTTCGTGATGAATATAGCAAATGGCCTGGTGGCAGCAGATTCCTGGGTTGTTTACGAGGGTGGTAAGGGACCCGGGGCGGGCAAGCATATCGTGCTGATCTCCGGGGACGAGGAATATCGTTCCGAAGAGGCACTTCCCTGCCTGGGGAAGATACTTTCAGTGCGGCACGGGTTTAAGTGCACGGTGCTGTTTGCTATTGACCCCAAGACCGGCGCGATCGATCCGAACCAGTCGAGCAATATTCCCGGGCTGGAAGCACTTAAAACCGCAGACCTGGTGGTCATGCTGTTGCGATTTCGCGATTTGCCCGATGAGCAGATGAAATACATCGTGGATTACGTGGAAGCCGGGAAACCGATTGTTGGTATGCGAACCTCCACACACGCCTTCAATATTCGTAAATACCAGACCTACAAGAAGTACACCAATGGCTTCGGGGGCGCCGACTATAAGGGCGGGTTTGGCCGCCAGGTCCTGGGTGAAAAATGGATTAGCCATCACGGGGCCCATAAGCGCGAAAGCACGCGAGGGTTGATTGCGCCGGGTGCGGAAAAACATCCCATTACGATCGGACTCAAGAACGGTGACGTTTGGGGCCCAAGTGACGTCTACGGAGTTCGGTTGCCACTTCCTGGTGACACCCAGCCAATCATCTTGGGACAAGTGCTCGTGGGCATGAACTTTGACGACTTGCCTCTTGAAGGGAAGAAGAATGACCCAATGATGCCGGTTGCCTGGACCAAGTCGTACCGCGGTGCGCGGATTTTCAATACGACGATGGGGGCATCAACCGATCTGACCGCGGCCGGTACTCGCCGCATGATCATCAACGGGGCTTACTGGTGCCTGGGGATGGAGGATCAAATCAAGGCGGACAGCAGTGTCGAACTCGTTGGAGAGTTTAAACCGACTGCCTACGGCTTTGGCGGCTTCAAAAAAGGGATCATGCCTGCGGCCCATCGACT
>JAYGDG010000676.1:0-11889 GCA_046583015.1 Pirellulaceae bacterium
TCCACGATAAACTGGCTCAGGCTGTTAGAAGTTTCCGAGCAACAGACGATCCCTATCAGGAAGACCTGTTCGCCCACGTGGAATTTTCCAACGATGCTAGTCCAGGGAGTGCCCTTGCCACGGTTGCCGGGCAGAGAAACGTGATTCAAAAAGGACTGTGCAAAACCCTGGGAGCTAAGTTGAGCTGGCCAGCACCGACAAAGAGGCTGGTGTGACTGGAAAATCTCCAGAAAATCTGGCATGAACTGGTTTAACAGGATTGGTATGTCGTCAGGGTGAACACTGGACTGGTGCCGTCCAGCAGGCGCGATGACGACAACACGTAAACGGACAGGTGTGCCATACACTTCCAGTTGACTAGGGCCTGCGGGCGGAGCGACAACACCAAGTTGAACTAGATCAATAGTTAAATCCGGCTGCTGTGAACCTCGCTTGACTTGCCGGCCCCGCCAGATGTTCAATGCAATGATGACAATAACCAGCATCGCCAGGGCGAATGCCAGTTGCGGTAACATGTCAGCGAGTGGTTCGAAATTCATAAACGGAGATCCGTGAACTCAAGTGGTTGCCAGCAAGCAATGTGTTGTTGCACGGTTTTCCAGCATTCTATCTTTACGACCGTAAAGAGCAAACTGCCAGGTGGCCAGTCGATACGGTTCCACCGAAACGGCCGTTAAATCAGTTGTTCGAAGGTGCTGGAAAATTCGCTGCTGGTGGGGAAGACTCTAAGATCTGGATGGAAACTGAGTCGATCCAAGCTTCCCCCGGACCGTCTAGCGTAAAAGTAACCTGAAAGGGTCCGCTACGCGGAGCTGCCCGGTAGAGCAGGAATTCCTGCCAGCCAATGGTCGGATGAACTCGGTCGCCTAGTGTTCGTCCCCCAAGTGAATCGTAAACAAGCAGGTTGCCGCGAGCAGGCTTTACTTGAGAAGATACTCTCGCCCATCCACGGATTCTCAGCCTGCTACCCACCTTGACATCTACAGGTCCCGTGGTGATTTGGACACTAGGACGTTGGGCCAGATCCGCTGGCTTCCCTTTGGGATGGGGCTGAGTTGACAGATGCAAGCAATAGTTGCCTGCATGTGGCTGGTCAGCGGACAACTCAACGCGGGAAACGAACTGTGTAGATTCTTGCTGGCGATGCAACCAGCCTTCCTGTTGCAGTTGGGCCAGGTTTTCAAAATCGCTGCCTTTTAAAATGTTGCTGCCCCATCGTCCATTCTTCATTTGCTCAACAAGTTCCCAGTGATTCGGGAGAGTCTGGAAACAGACACAGTACGGACTAGATATTGGCGACGGGAAAAAACGAACTGCTTCATTCCATAATTCCCAGCGTAACTGGCGAAGTGACTGGTCTGCTTTACCGGTGAATTGACTGGCACCGGTTCGGTCACCACTATTGAGCAATGTTTGGGCCTGAGAAAGATGTTGTTCAGATATTCGCAAAACCTGGTTTACCTGGTTGGACTTTGACCCCAAAGGGATCGATGAGATGACTTGCTTGAACTGGCTGTGATGATCGATTGCCAGTTTTAGACGCAGATGGGACAGGCGTTGACGATGTCGGCTTGTCTGTTCATAGAGATAGTCGCGGACGAGTTGATCAGGGGTTAAAACAACCAAAGACACACGTTCATCTGCTTGCATCGTTATGGGAGTCTGGTTCCCTCGCGTCAACTGTATATTGCGTGGACCATCGGTTTGCAGGTGGTAGGGCCGATAGGTGAGAGGAGTCCCCGGAACTTCCAATGAAACGAGTTTTGGCTTAGTTGGAGAAGAGACATATTGTTGTCCTGCAGAAGAACGAAGCAGGATCAACAGCTTGGCCCGTTCCGTCTGCCAGAGGGTACCTCGGACATCCGCGGCTCCCGTATCCAAGTCTCCTAGATAGACACCGCCTGCCAGCCACGGTTCAATTAAACGAATTTCCTGGTTGACTAACTCCAAAGTATTGCAGCGAATTCCCGTACTGGTGTCCGGCGCATCAAGGCGACTCCAAGACCGGAAGTAGAGACCACGGGCACCAGAAGCTACTGCTGAAAAAGCCAGAAAACGAATCTGTTCCGGTTCAACTTCCCGCGGAAAGAGATGACGCGTGCCGAAAGCATTCCACTGGCTAATCAAAGCAGCCGATGGCTGGGTGGGAATGGTCACCCAATAAGAAGTCCCATGTCGCAGCTGACCAACGTGCTCTCGCAGTGATCGCGTTGCTGCATTGAGATCGGCACTCTGGTAGAGCGGAGCCCATGGTAACCGTAACAAGTCACATTGACGGCTATAAGAATTTAACATCGTTACGGGAGAAGCGGCCAGTAATGGGACGTTGGGTGACTCGAGATCCCGTATTGAACTGACGGTTTGACTAATTGCAGGTAAATCGTCCTGAGTCAGATTGTTACCCAAGTCAAAGGCCAGGCAACGATCACGAATCGTCTGCCATGAATGGCCCGCGGAGGGGGCCTTAGGAGGGACGATTAACCACATCCCCAAACGCTTTGCTGTCACGATTTGATCGGCAGTTGGCTGATGCTTGAGAGCAACCGTGTTGAAGCCCAGTTTCTGAAGCCATTGAAATGACTCGCCGTTGTACTCGATAATCCGCGGAAAGAATGGACGCTTTTCAACAAGCAGCAGCGGACCCTGCAATTGAATACCCGGCTCCGTTGATGTCGTTGTTGTCTTGTTGACCCTTAAAATGGGAGACGTGTTTGAGGTTTCAAGATCAGCCTGATCCCGTTTCGTAAACTGGGCAGAACTGATGATAGGAGTAGCAATACGCAGATCATCAGTCCATATTTTCGTAGTTCCCGGGCCAGCATATGTGTTCAAAACAATCATATCAATGAAGGCTTGTTTTGGATCAACGGTTGAACCAAACTGGGATCGTAAACTGGGAATCTGCGCCATCATCGACTCCCGGCAACGGTTAACAGACAATCGTTGCCATTGGCCAACCAGTTCATATCGGGAGCCACGAATTAGGAACTTCAAGGGTTTACCCGACTGTGGATCAATAGTACGGGGCAATACGACACGTACTAGCAACTGTAAGTGCCTGCCATTTGATTTGATCCACAAACCAGGTTTGAGTTCATCGATCACTCGAACTGGAGGAATGTCGTAGGAAAGGTGGGCGTAGGTTCCGCGACCCATGCGGATCTCAAGATGTTCGCAACCCGCACCAGAATGGGCATCCTGGAATTGACGTTCATGAACCAGGATTCGAGCTTGGCAGTCGGAATGACGAAGTTGCCAGGCGGTTTTACTTGATTCAAATCCGTCTTGAAAATCACCACGAACTAGACTGGCCGTGTTCCAAAAACAGCAGACGATTAGTCCACAAACAAGACGCAATCGTCTCGAGCGTGGCATCGATGCCGATGCTTCTAAGTGAAAACACCAGCAGAGATGAAAGAACCCTATGAACCGCATGAAACTGGTTTCACCCCGTAAGGGTGTCCTGCAGAGTCTTAATGGGCGAGAGTGGTCTGAGAACGTGGTCAAAAAACAACAAGGTCTCTTGTTGGGCAGTTGAACGTAAGAGGGGCTTGTATCAGGGTTTGTGGATTTCTGCCAGATCAAGTGGGGTTTTTTGGCAACACATGATGGCGGTTGAGAATCCCCGCTGAGGAAGTGTAAGTGTAATTAGAATAAGGAGTTATTCTGAAGAGTTAGGCTTTTGAGCGTTTCGGCATGGTAGCTGCACTTAATGGTGGAAGTTCATCGATGTTCAGTGCACATGGGAAGGAAGGATCTGAAATGTATTCAGAGCCCCGATTTTGCTTGAATCCAGCTGACGATTTGCCAGAAGACGTGGTGGAATTGGCCTGGGCTATTGCACAACTACCAGATGCTATGCAGGACTCTCTGCACCCTTTCTTACAGCAGGTGATGGATGCCAGCCAGCGTCGCCGACGTATTTTGCGCTTGATCCAAGAGGCTTTAGACCAGCTACGACTCGACACGAAGTACCTGGTCTTTGACTTGGAAGCAACACGTCGAGAACGTGACGATATTGGTTTTTTAGGGGACAACAAGCCCTTTGGTAATGGCCAATAGAGGTAGTGTCCTCGGTTAGTATCATCCCAGGGCGTTTTTCTTGGCTAAGTTCGATGTGACACAAGCCGTTTATAGGCCAAATGTTGTCTCATTCACCGGAACTTAATTGCCGAATCGCCGATAATATGAAGGGGAAGTTCTACATTGCGATGTGGAGTAATCTGACGTACTATAGAAGAGCTGTATTTATGGTTCGAACTCTATACCACTAAATGCTTTAGGACAGGTAAACGAGAGGCATTCCTTATCATGGCGACGATGCCTGCGGAACGAATCGCACAACTCAGTTTCGACTGTGGCCTCCTTGATGCGCCACAGTTGGAGGCGGTGTGGGGTGAGTTAGGAAGCCGAGACGTCTCGTCAGAGGAAATGGTAAGTTTGTTGCTCCGGCGGGAATTGCTAACCAACTGGCAATTGGAGCGAATTACCACGGGTAAACGAGATGGCTATTTTTACGGCACCTACAAGGTCTTGTATCTAGTTGGAACCGGGACATTCGCTCGTGTTTATCGGGCTGTCAACACTGTGGACAATCGGGTTGTGGCGATCAAGGTCCTGAGGATGCGCTATAGTGGAGATCTGCGCGTCACGGAGCAGTTCTTGCGCGAAGCAAGGCTCCAAATGCCGTTGCTACATCCAAATATTGTTCCCATTTACGAGGTTTCCACAGACCGTGGGCGCCCTTACATGGCAATGGAGTTTATCGAAGGTCGTAATCTCCGAGACTTCTTGAAGATTCGTGAGAAGATGGGGCTTAAGGAAAGTTTGTCGATAGCAATGGATGTGACCACTGGCTTGGTTTATGCCTTCGAACAGGGAATTACTCATCGCGATGTTAAGTTGTCCAATGTACTTGTTACGGGAACGGGCCGAGCCAAGCTTGTTGACTTTGGCTTGGCGACGATGATTGGTGAAATCGATGATGAGTTTGAAGGTACTCCAAATCCCCGCAGTGTCGATTATGCTGGCTTGGAACGGTCCACCCGCGTTGACCGCAATGACGTTCGGAGCGATATCTATTTCACCGGTTGTATGCTGTACGCCATGCTGACCGGTCGAGCACCTCTTTCCGACACGCGTGACCGTATGCAGCGGATGAGCCTGGAACGGTTTCGTGCTGTTTCTCCGATCAGCAAGTGGGTTCCTGATCTGCCAGGTCCGGTGGTTGCCGTGGTACACAAGGCGATGGAGTTAAATCCGGCGCGCCGTCATCAAACTCCCGAGGAATTGCTTCAAGACCTAAAGAAGACTACCAAGCGAATCGAGGATGGTGAATTACGACCAGTGCGTCATCCAGAACGGGAACTGAACCGGGAGATTACCGACGAGGGGAAGTCGCGACGAGTGATGGTCATCGAATCACGGGTGCCTATGCAAGACTTGTTCCGAAAAAAGCTGAAGGAACGTGGATACCGCGTGCTTGTCTTTGGGCACCCGGATCGGGCAGTTCAGCGATTTGAAGATGAAGAGGATATCGCTGACTGTGTAATTTTTTGTGCCAGTGATTTGGGCGTTCAAGCATTGGAAGCATTTAACCAGTTTGGCGCAAATGACCTGACTCGCGATATTCCGGCCATTCTTTTTGTCGACCAGAATCAACAGTCACTAGTTGAACGGGCTGAAGTCGCCCGACATCGCGTGATCCTATCAATGCCGATTCGCTTGCGAGAACTGCGTTCTATGTTGTTGAAGCTCTTCAAGGCCAAAGAAAAGTCAGAGTCAAGCGTGGAAGCCTAAGACGGCAGCTGAACTTTCAACTAAACCTGGATATGCTGCCAGCCACCTTGCCAGAACCTCCCTGCGATCATCAAGCTCCGCACAACGACGTCCACAAGCATTGCGTACCAGGCGCCGATGATTCCCATGCCCCAGCCATCGATCACCAGGTCGAAGACAGGAAGATGGATTTGATCTTTGGCGAGCCAGTAAGCCAGTGGAATTCGGATGCAAATCAGCCCGACAAAGGTAAAAAGTAGTGGCCAGCGTGTGTCGCCAGCTCCACGCAGAGCTCCGTTTAAGATGATCATCAGTGCCAGAAAAGGCATTGAAAAAGAGACTAGTTGCAAGAGTTGAACGGTCGTCGTGGCCATTTCCTGATTGCCGTCGACGATGAAAATCCCGGTTAGCCATTCCGCACCAAAGAAAAACAGGAAGCCAGTACCAATCATCAAACTGCCTCCAACTGCTGTCGCGGTTAACGCACTGCGATGCGCCCGCTTCAAGTCACCAGCCCCCAGGAACTGGCCTGTCATGGTGGCAGCTGCCACATGAAACGCTGATCCAGGCAGATAAGCCAGTGACTCAATGCGAATCCCCAGACTGTGAGCTGCCAGTGATAGCGTTCCCAAACTGGTAATGACCGACAAAAACCAGACGTGACAGGCAACTAAGAAGAGTTGGTCTGCACCGCCAGGAATACCAATCCTCAGGATACGACGACTAAGTGTCAGATCGAGCTTTAGTAGCTTGCGTTGTAGTTGCAGTCCCGCCCGACCGCGTACCAGCAGGATAGTGACGATAATCCCACCGGTTACGTAACCACTGACCGTCCCGATCGCCAGCCCATCCCAGCCAAGTTCTGGGAACGGTCCATAGCCAGTTACCAGGCTAATGCCAACGATCACGTTGACCGTATTAACGATGGCCATCGTAATAAAGCCGCTCATCGTGTCCCCAGCACCGCGCAAACAAGCGATTCCTACTTGTTGAATCATTATGGCGGGTATAACGGGGATCACGTACCGGAGATAACGTCGAGCCGGTTCCGCGGCATCGGCTGGCATTCCCAATAACTGCAGGAAGCTATCTCCCAGGTAAAATGTTAAGACGGTGACCAGTAAGGCCAGGAAAGATCCCAGGATGAGAGATTGATTGGTTGTGCGAACTGCCGACTGGTAGTCACGGGAACCAACGAATCGTGCAATGAGAGCGGTCGATCCAATGGCGACAATTCCAAACGTGCAGGGAATCATCCAGAGGATGTAGGCCATCACACCAATCGCCGCAATATAACTGTTGTCTTCCAGATAGCGGGCTGCCAGGAACGTGTCAACTAAACCCACCAGCATGACGAGCGATTGCTCAATCAACACTGGCATCGCCAGCTTGAACATGGGACGTAAAGTCCCTTCGGAAGACGTCAGATTAAATGAAGACGCCAAGGCTGGCTCGTTAAACGGATGGCCGCGTAGCACGCGGGACTACAGCAGAAAACTTGGAAACCACGGAAGGTCCCAGTATCATTGCAGTATCCACAGGCGTCAATGCCCAACCCGCATAGCTGCAGAGAACACACCACCCACTGCCCGTGATGCTCCAGGCAATTGCCTGACGCCCTTTACGTCTAATGGTCCAGAATGAACTCGTTGCTGTTTAGCAAGGCCCACCAGATGTCCTGGAGCATCTGTTGCGGTGTCGTTTTTGCCAGCATTTGTTGCACCAGTTTCAACTCGCGTTTGGTCGGCTTCCGAGCGACGGAAGCTAAGAACAGATGTTCCACTTTTTGCCGTGTTTCCATTTTGCTTTTCATCACCTTCGCCAGCACACTGCGGGCATTAGCACTGGTGGCCTGCTTCATTAAAGGCCCATTCATCATCACCAGCGATTGATGGATGTTTCCAGAAAAAAGATTGCTTTCATCACCCTCGTCAGTCTCCATTTTTTGTGCAAACTGACCTAGCCAGTCGCGACGAGCCTGTTCCATCTCTAGTGGCGATCCAGTAGGTTGATTCCGACCGGCTACCATTAGCAGGGACTGATAGACTTCTTCAGGTTGCATGGGACGCATGTAGTAACGACTGAAATAGGGGATCTCTCCCAGTTCCGGAGTATCCAGGCTGTTGGTTGATGACAAACGACTCGAAAGGGCAAAAGCATCACTCAACGCAATCCAACGAAACAGGTCCTTCATATCATAACCATGGGCCGAAAACTGCTGTGTCAGATGGTCGAGAAGCTTCGGATGACTGGCAGGGTTGTGATGGCCCATGTCATCGATTGGTCGCGTGAAACCATAGCCCAGGAAATGAGCCCAGATTCGATTGACTAGCGCTCGGCTTAAGTCGTCCGATTGACGGACCAGTTTTGCCAGTTCAGTACGACGATCGAATTGGGCAACCTGGCCGTTGTGCTCAAGTGGCTTGCCACCTAGAAAGCGAGGATAAGCAACACTCATCGAACCATCAGGTTGTCCGTAGTAAATCTCTGCGTCATTCGGATTCCCCTGCTTGCCGACGAAATCCTGGTTGACCAAACGATTCACGTTCGACTGCTTGTTTTTAACCACATGCAGTTGTCGGAAAAATGCATTCATTTCCCAGAAGTTTTGTTGCGCCCAATTATTAGTTGGGTGCTTGTGGCACTGAACACACTGCAATTGTTTTCCTAAGAAAATGCGTGAAGTGCGTGCCGTAGCCAGGGTTGCCTGGTCGTTCATGCTGGCCAACATGAAGTTGACGGCACCATTATAGTCCTCTGTTCCAGGTGTATTGGAGCCCGTTGCTGAGATTAACTCGTAAGCCATCTGGTCATAAGGTCTGTTTTGTTGAAAAACGTCTCCTAAGTACTTCTGCAAACCTTCTCGGTTGGCCAAGTCACCCTTACCAATGCCTCCCCGTCGTCCGATCAACAGATTCGTCCAAATGGTGGTCCAGTGGCGGGCGTATTCCTCGACGTACTGCTTGTCGTTGAGGAGTTTTTCCACCAGCGCTGTACGTTTGTCTACAGACGGTTTTGAGCTGGCGAAAGCATCTAATTCCTGCTTCGTCGGAATCCGACCCAGCAATCGGAGATAGACTCGGCGACACCATTCTGCGTCGGTTGCAGTGGGAGAAGGTGAAAGGCTGGCTGCCTTCCACGAGGTTGATAACTCGTGGTTAACAAACTTGATGATTGCTTTATCCTCGAACGGTTCAATGCGAGTTGCACTTGAATTGTCGCTGGAGGAAGCAACTTCCGGTGGTCGAACGGGGCCTGCCTCGTTGTCAAACGGTGTCGAGGGGGTGCTTTCTTGGGGTTGAGAGGGCGTTTTGTCTGCAATCGTTGGCGGCTTCGGTGATTCCTGGCTGTTTTGAGTGCCGGGCGCTTTTCCAGTCGGATCCTGTGTTGACGATTTCTTTGTGTTCTTGGCTACCGGTGCGTCGGATTCGGGGTTGGTTGGAGGTAAGAACTTAATGGCAATCAAACCAAGACAGGCACCAATGGTCAGCACGCTGGTTATGATGGCAGCTTGGGACCAAGTGCGGCTACGTGAGGCCGCTGGTCGTGTGATCTTCTGAGTCGTATCTGAGCAAGAAGCGGATTCGACAGCTGTTTGCAGCAAGGAAGAACCCGCTGTCTCGGCAGTACCGGCCGATGGCGGAGTGACGACGGGTTGAGAACCGCTCTCAGCAACAGCTTCCAGGATGGAGGCAGACAGATCTGGCGGGGATTGGCCGCCCAGAATTTCTTCCAAGCAGGCATCGAGGATTGGATCATGCGGTGCAGGCTTCATGGCATTTTGCCTTCGATGCAGGTCTTGAGTTGTTTCTTGGCACGTTGCATCAGGTTCTTAGCTCCGTGTTCCGTGATTTCCAGCGAAGCAGCAATCTGCGCGCGAGGGATACGCTCCCGAAATCGCATTTCTAAGGCACCTCGAGCCCGCTGGGAAAGTGCTTCTAAGCATTCACGTAACCTGTCCAACAGTTCTTCACCATTATCAGTTGTTACCCAGCGATTCCAGGTAGTCTGCACTTCTTCAATATTTTCCACCAACATCACGCGCTTGTCGTGACGCTTGGCAGAGATCAATGAGTTGTAAGCGACTCGTCGCAAATAAGCGGCTGTGGCCGCCGGGTTGTAGTCGTCAAATGGCTTGGTAAGTACTTTCAGGAACGTCTCCTGGGTGAAATCGTCAGCCTGCTGTGAGTCGCAGCCAAGAGCACGTAAATAGCGCCAAACGCCCGCTTGATGCTCTTTGATGATCTGGGCCGGATCAAACCCGGTTGCCTTTGAGGTAGGAACGGTTTTCATGCCTGCCCAATACCAGGAAACTACTATGGTTAAAGTAACTTAGAGGCCGGAAAGTACTCACAAAACGGAGAAAACAAGCAGTTCTTTCGGCACGTGATAATAGTTTAACGAGCCTCTAAATAAAGGCCAAACTGGTATTGGCCAACAGCTGACAGGTCGACCCCCCGAAGATCGACAAAAATAGCTGAAAATCGGTAAAAAAGGGGCCGGGATTGAAGTCCCGGCCCCTTGCTGATTTCACCCTAATTTCCAGTGACACGATTGTTGTCACTTAGGTTCTTGCCGAGACGGCGATTAAGCGAACAGTTCTTTGATCACCTTGCCGCCGTTGGCAATTTTCATCGGCCGCCCACTGCGACTGGTGAAAGTCGTCTGCAGCGAGATTCCCAACCCTTTGCAGACAGATGCCATGACATCCTGTGACGTGTAGGGCTCGGTTTCGACGCGTGTGCCATCATCGTTCGTGGCACCGATAGCGAGTCCACCCTTCATGCCACCACCACCGACCGCGACGCTCCAGGACCGTGCCCAGTGGTCGCGACCTGCGTTACCGTTAATCCGCGGAGTGCGGCCAAATTCACCCATCCAGATAATGGCAGTGTCTTCGAGCAAGCCCCGTTCCTCCAGGTCTTGCACAAGAGCACTCATGGCCTTATCCATTTCAGGCAACTTGTTGTCAGCGAGCGTGGTATGGATATTCTGATGGTTATCCCAACCACCTAATCCAACCTCGATAAAGGGCACGCCTTGCTCCACTAGACGCCGTGCCATCAAACAACCCCGACCGAAATTGGTAGCGCCATAGCGTTCCTTGACGTCTTCCGGTTCACTGGCCACTTTGAAAGCATCCATCTGTTTGCTGGTCATCAGGTTCAGCGTTTTCTTGAGGATCTTCTCGTGGTCACTGGCTGCCGAGCCACGATTCTGGCCGATGAATCCTTTTTCGATCAAATCGAGAGCATACATACGTTGCATGAGCCGGTCATCGTCCAATCCCATCTTGAGGTTGCGGACCTGGCCGTTACTGTTCACGGAGAAAGGAGCCCAGGCCATTCCGAGGAAACCGGGGCCAATTGATCCGCCACCAACCGACACGAAGGGAGGAATTTCCAACTCTTCGCGCTGATGCATTAACTGGTGTGATAAAACTGCCCCATAACTGGGGTGCTCAATATTAGGATTGGGTACGTAGCCGGTGTGCATGTAGTAGCGGCCTCGACCATGATCGGCTTCCCGCGTACTCATCGATCGAATGACCGACATGTGATGCATTTGCTTGGCGAACAGAGGCATGTGCTCGGTGATTTGGGCGTTGCCAGACGTCGCGATCGGGCGAAACGGTCCACCGGTCGGTGCACCAGGCTTCAGGTCCCAAATATCAATGGTTGCCGGGCCACCACCCATCCAGAGCAGGATGGCTGATTTGCGACGCTTCTTTAAGTCATCTGCATTAGCCAGTACCGTGTGCCCCATGGACAGGGCTGGAACTGCCATGGCTGAAGCCCCGGATAAATGTCTCATGAAATGACGTCGCGTCATACCTTTAGGAGTCTTTAAGCTTGTCATGTATCTTCTTCTCCTACAGAACGGTGCCTCGTGAGGCGAAATGGATCTGTCTAGTAAATGAATACGGGTTAGTGATTAAGGATAAATTCGTTGCTATTGAGGACTGCCCACCAGATATCCTGAAGAGCGCCTGTTACGTCACGTTTGCGAGCCAACAACAGCTGATTCGCAACTTCGATTTCTTTCTTAGTAGGCCTGCGGGCCAAGGCTGTCATGAACAGAAAGTTGATTTTCTGCACAGAACGTGTTTGG
>JAYGDG010000819.1:0-2957 GCA_046583015.1 Pirellulaceae bacterium
CGTGTGCTCTTCCGATCTCGGGGGAACCGTTGAATTTGAGCAGGTCGGTGGAACTCGAGGCTTTCGCTTCGACGAGGACGATCCGATTATCTTGCGGGCTAAATCAGCCATTGCCGCCACCGGCATCGAACCTTGGACAGCGGTTACCTGTGGTGGCAGCGACGCCAATGAATTCAATGACCACGGTCTGCCAGCGGTCGTGATCTCGGTCGGCTACCTGGATATTCACACCAACGAGGAATCGATGCCGCTCGATCAGTTGCACCAGTTAGCAGACGTCTGCTGTTCACTGATGCTGGGAAAATAGCAGGACGTTACTCTTTCAGGTACTTGTCCAGGAACTCGTAAGCCACCTTCCGGGCCGGCGGCAAGAACGCGTGTTTTGTCTTGGGGTAATGTCCCTGCAGATGAGCTGCGGCGCCGAGCAACTCATAAATGGGGCCTGCCGACTTGATGCTGTCCTGAACCCCCGTGTAGTCAAAATCGGTATCCCCCTGGGCTGCAATAGCCAGGAAGGGACGCGGCGCAAAGGTACCGATAATCTCCGGAAAATCGAACGGAATCCTGTTTGGATCATTGCCGTAAACCGTTGCCAGTCGTGGCATATATTTCGGGCTGGTCCAGGAAGGGACGTCGTCCTTGTGAAATCGACAAAATCCACAATTGGAAACGATCACCTTTAGTCGCGGCTCAAAGGCGGCGGTAAAAATCGCGTTGTGACCACCCAATGAATGACCAATCACACCAATCCGATTTCCGTCCACCTCCGCCAGCGACTGGAGAAGATCGACGGCACGGATATTATCGAAAATGGCCTTCATCGTGCCGCTCAGGTAACCGCGCATGGGGTCAAAATCAAAACCGGAATCGCCGAAACTCGGATAGTCGGGAGCCAGCGTTACATAGCCGCGCTGCGCCAGGTGCAAGGCATAGGCCAAGTTCGGGTCTCCGCCGATACCGGCTACTTCTTCTTTTCCCTGCCGGTTTGTTTGCTGCAGGCACAGCACTGCCGGAGACGGTTTCGACCGTTCTGCAGGCAAAAACAAGTAAGCAGTTATCCGTTCCTGTCGATCACTGCGATATGTCAACTTGCGGCGAACGAGGTTGCCTAGTTCTTTTTCTTCGATCACTTTCATGTCCAGTGAGCGAGAATCTTGAAGGGCAGCGTACGGACCCATCACCCGCTGCATGTTCCCCAACACATGGTGTCTGCGAATCATCCAGTCATTTTGAGTTCGAACCGGGATCCGCTTTCCCAGGTGGTCAAGTAATACTGAAGATCCTGGTGATTTCGGTACGTTGGCAGGGCAGACCGCTGCTTGTCGAAATAATGGATCGCCAGCGACGTGCGAAACCGTCGTGGGTCTTTTGCCTTGGCCAGGTAACCGGTCGAGTAATACATGAAGAGCGCATCGTCGCGACGAACGACGCAGGGAGCAAAACAACTGTATTCATCAAGACTGCCACGCGGACCATTGAAGAGGGTTGTTTTGTCATCCTTGGTCCAATGGATACCATCCTTACTTGCGCAGTAGACAATGCCACTGCCATTGGTCTGGTAGCGATTCTGCCGGATGCCCTGGGCCGAGCTGTACCACATGTGATAGCGCCCCCCGTCTCGCAACACGAAGGCGTTATAGACGTATTCTTCGGCTTGACCGGTGATGACACTGGGAACAAGCACCGGATTTCCATCATTCATTCTCTGCCAGTCGATCCCGTTTCGACTGGTTGCATACCCAAGCCGAAATCCGCTGCTACGATCGACGCCGTTGTACCAGAGATGCAACAGGCCCTTCTCGTCTTGCAGGGCAGTGGGATGGAGGACCCCGTGCTGATCGAATTTTCCTTTGGCTCCCAATCCAAGCACGGCCTTGCCATCATTCTGTCGCTGCCACTTAAGACCATCACGACTGGTCGCATAGCCAATCGTGTAGGGTCCTGATTGCGGGCCCCCGGTGTACCACATGTGGAACTTGTTGTCGAAGTAGACGACCGTGGGATGATCGACCTTGGTTTCATCGAAACTGCCCGGCGGGCCGTGGCCCATTACAGGCTGGCCCTGGTTTGCTTTCTTCCAGTTGAAACCGTCATCACTGATGGCCAGGCCAACTTGGCCCGTAAAGCAATCCGCGGCGCGGCCGTTGTACCACATCCTCCATTGTTCCCCGACACGCAGCACGCACGGGTACTTGGCATGCGTTTCGTCAAATGACCCAGCCTCACCCAGCTCCAGCAGGTTGCGGTATTGTTTCTGAAACTGCAAGCCTGGCTTAATAGGATCCTCTGCCAGCAGCGTACTGACAGACAGCATCAACCAGGGGACCATACCAACAATTCGGAGCAAACCAGAACCGACCGAATGATTCACCAGACATTTCCTTCTGAGAAGTTAGTGAATGGCTACTTTTGCCCGTGCTTATGTTTCTTCTTCAAGTGCTCCGGCAGTTGATAGCCACCCGCTTCCAGAAATGACATCAGGTTGAGTATCTCTTGCCTGGTTAACACATTGAGCATCCCCACTGGCATCGGGGAAATCTTCGAGGCTATTTTTTCATCAACATCTTTTTTGGCAACGCGCGTTACCGCATTGGGGAGCAGCAAGTTCGTGATGACGTCATATTCGCGTGCTCGTTCCTTGATAATTACGCCGGCCACCACCCGGCCATCCGCTTTGACAAACTGGTAAGGCCGGTACTTCTCGTTAATCTCTTTTGACGGTTCAAGCAGTTGCTGCAGCAACTTGGCCCCTTTAAAGCGTTTGGTCACATCCGTGAGATCCGGTCCCAGGTTAATTCCGTGGCCAGCCACCACGTGACATTGATTACAGCGGGCTTTCATGTAAGCCTGCATTCCACGCATCACGGCCTGTTCATCATCCTTGTCGGTGTTGAGTTGCGGGAAGTCACTCATCTTCCACTCCTTGACCACGGTCGGCTTAATGGAAGCCAGCATCG
>JAYGDG010000833.1:0-3019 GCA_046583015.1 Pirellulaceae bacterium
ACAAGGCTCCTTTTGTTAAGCGAAGCATCTATTCTAGCCTGCTCCGAGGCAACTGGAAATCAACTCCCGCTACGGCGGCCCAAACAGCGGTAAAACTGGCGCTACGGGCCCCCTGGGGATCTACTATAATTCAGTCATGAAATCGTTTCTGCTTGCCGTCGCATCAATCCTCTTGCTCACTGCTCCACTTGGTGCTGCGCCGGCGATCCACCCTCAGAGCGTAACACTGATCGGCCCGGAAAGTTACCAGCAACTGGTGGTAACCGAGACCGTCGACCAGCGACGGCAGGACGTCACTCGCAAAGTTCAATACAAAAGTCTTAATCCCAAGGTTGCCCAGGTCTCACCGCGTGGCCTGATTCGGCCAATCGCCAACGGCCAAACCGTCATCGAAGTGACCGGTAGCGAGGGAACCTCAACGGTTTCGATCACCGTACAACAATTCACCTCCCCACCACCGGTCAGCTTCCGCAATCAAATCCAGCCGATCCTCACCAAGGCTTCCTGCAATTCGGGTTCCTGCCACGGCAAGGCAGAAGGTCAAAACGGATTCATGTTGAGCCTGTTTGGTTTTGATCATCAACTAGACCACGAGACGATTAGCAAGGAAGGGCGGGGACGACGGCTCAGCATTTCCGCCCCGGCCAGCAGCCTGCTGCTACGGAAGGCAACCGGGGTGGTACCGCATGGTGGTGGCTATCGGGTCGGCGACAACAGTCGCTGGTACCAGCGCATCGAACGCTGGATCGAAGAGGGTGCTCACCTTGATTCGGAAGCTGCCGAGGAAGCAATCGCGATCGAGGTTTACCCACAAGAAGCCGTATTGGAAGCAGGAAAAAGCCAGCAACTACAGGTTTTTTCCCGGGGCATTGCTGGCCAGCCTGTTTGCGTAACCCACGAAGCAGAATATATCTCCAATGCCACCGAGGTGGCGGCAGTCGACTCCACTGGCTGGGTCGAAGTGGACGATGTACCGGGAGAAGCGGCCATCCTGGTACGCTATCTGGGAAAGGTCACCGTAGCCCGCATTCGCCTCCCGCAACAACAACCGACCACTCGTCCACCTGCCAACAACGCCATCGACAAGCTTGTCTGGGATCGCTTACAAACACTCGGACTGCAAGCGAGCGCAACGACCAGCGATGCCCAGTTCTTGCGCCGCGTCTACCTCGACACGATTGGCACGCTGCCGACCCCGCAAGAAACCCGCACCTTCCTGGCAGACCAGTCAGCAGAAAAGCGAACGGCGTTGATCACGCGATTACTGCAACGCAAAGAATACGCCCAGTACTGGGCCATGAAATGGGCCGACATTCTCCGGGTCGACAAGGAGATCATCAAGCCGGTTGGCACGATCGCCATGACGCGGTGGCTCACCGAGCAGTTTGCCAACAACCTTCCCTACGACCAGTTTGTCACGAAGATCGTGACGGTTCAGGGCAATACCCTCAGCCAGAGTCCGGCTGCCTTCCACCTGGTCCATAACAATCCGGAGAAACTGGTCCGCAGCGTCAGCCAGGTTTTCCTGGGCGTGCGAATCGAATGCGCCCAGTGCCATCATCATCCCTTTGAAGACTGGTCTCAGGCCGATTACGCCGCTTTCGGCGGGTTTTTCACTGGAATTAGCCGAAAGGGGAGCACCGGTGGGGGGACCAAGATCTTTGACAAGGGGGGCCAGGACCAAAAACATCCGCGCACTGGTGAGGCGGTTCCCACCGCTGGACTGGGGGCTCCGCCGCTGACAAGTGAGGCACTTGGCCATCGCCGACAGGCACTGGCCGACTGGATGACCGCGGCCGACAATCCGTTCCTGGCACGCATGATTGCCAACCGACTCTGGGCGCATTACCTGGGGCGAGGCCTGGTCGAACCGATCGATGACATGCGGGCCACCAATCCACCAACCAACGAACCGCTGCTAGAACTGCTGGCCCAGCGCCTGGTCAGCAATGGCTATGACCTGAAGGACCTGACACACTTCATCCTCAGCAGCAGGGCCTATCAGCTCAGTGCGGAAACCAATGACTCGAATGCCCGGGACAATCAGAACTTCTCACACGCTAGCTGGAAACCGGTGCCGGCCGAAGTTTTGCTCGATGCCATCAGCCAGGTGACCGGGGTTGCCGAACAGTTCAATGGTTGGCCCGACGGTTACCGGGCCATTGAAATTTGGGACAACCGGATGCCGAGTTATTTTTTCCGCATCTTCGGCAAGCCACAGCGCGTGAGCGTCTGCGAATGCGAACGGGGTAACGAGCCGAGTATTGTCCAGGCGCTGCACCTGATGAATTCCACGGAAACGATGTCCAAGATCAACCATCGCCAGGGACAGGCAATTAAACTGGCCACCTCCACGCTAAGTGACGACAAGATCATTGAGGAGTTATACCTGGCGGCCCTGGCACGTTTTCCCCGCGAGGAAGAACTGGCATTAATGCAGACAGCCTTTGACGCCAAAGGGACAACTCGCCGCACGGCTGTCGAAGATATCATGTGGGCACTACTGAATACGCGGGAATTTGTTTTCAATCACTAACACCCAACTCCCCAGCGGACAAGGACCATTATGTTCACCATCCCCTTTGGAAAACCAGAACAACAGTGCAACAAGGTTTCTCGCCGAGATGCCCTGACCCTGGGAGCGACCGGATTGCTGGGAGGCCTCTCCCTGCCAGCTCTCTTGAACCTGCAGGCCAATGCGGCCAGCGGCAAGCAGGCGAAGGTCAAGTCTTGTATCTTCATCATGCTTGAGGGCGGTCCCAGCCACATTGATATGTGGGACCTGAAACCGGCCGCACCGGCTGAGATCCGTGGCCCCTTCAACCCGATTTCGACCAGCGTGCCGGGAACCCAGATCGGTGAAATCTTGCCCCACTGCTCAAAGATCGTCGACAAGTTTGCGATCCTGCGCAGCCATAGCCATCGCGACAATGCCCACCAGACCGGTCGGCACTGGGTCCTGACCGGTTACCCCCCGAATTTCCCGGACGGCCAAGCCAAGGGAATCCCATTTAATGAA
>JAYGDG010000875.1:0-10086 GCA_046583015.1 Pirellulaceae bacterium
AACCGTATCAGCAGACCGCTCGGTGGCATATTCAAACAAGCCGGTGACTGAACGGGCGGGAACCCACAGCGCATCATCCTTGCGGACGTGCATCTCTTCGGTCACATCACCGTCCCGTACCCGCTCCAGAAATTCTCGACTGGAAAGAGGTCCCACGGTGCTACCGAGGGTCTTGTAATACCACTTCGCCATACTTACCTCGCAACTCGATCGAATACCAGCAAATCTCGGGCAACCTGCGGTTGACTCTAACGATAGAGACGACATTCTGGCAGGGTTTTCTTGAACCAATCTGCCGTTTCCGCCGAAACATCCAGTCCCTGGACGTACACCCGTTTCAGCTGCTTCATTTGCTCCAATTGACGGAGACCCTTATCTGTTATTTTACTATGAGAAAGCCACAACGTTTGAAGATTTTGCAACGGAAACAGGTACGGCAACTGGCGATCCTGAATTGGCGTGGCATCCAGTCCCAGTGTTTCCAATTGACGAATCTGTGACAATTCACGGATCCCCTCATCTGTTAAGGCAACCCCCTTAAGCGTCAAGTACTTCAAATCCGGTAGATGCCTCAGTTCAGCCAGGCCCTTTCCCACGACTTGAGTATTCACCAGATTCAGCCGATTCAGAGCCGGCAAGGAACGGAGATGAACTAGCCCGGCAGCTGTGATTTGCGTGCGATCCAACCACAGCTGTCGAAGTTGTGGAAGATGTCGCAGATGAATTAATCCTTGATCCGTAAGCGCCGTATCATCCAAGCCCAAGGAATCCAACTGCGGAACATGAACCAGATGACGCAGTGTTTGATCGTGAATATCCAAGTAGCGTAAGGAGAGGTGGCGAAGGTTCTTTAAGCTCTTTAAATAAGGCAGACCTTTTCCCGTAATCCTGGTTTGGCCTAAGTACAACCGCTCCAGGGCAATCAAACTCTGGATATGCTGCAAGGCGTCATCGGTCACTGGCGCTGTCTCCATCGACATCCAGTTGACAGGACCGAGAAACAACAACTCCGTTAAGCCATCATCTCCACCCTTCCATGTCTTGTCCAAGCGTACGCGGAGTGCCTGTTTATTACCTGACCCGTAACTCTGTACCTTGCCTCCCCAGCGACTTATCATCAGCCTGGCGTGGCCTTGTCTCCAGCCTGAATGATGTTTCACGGCGGTCGCGGAACGACGTCGCGTCCGAGGATCCGTGGCGTTTTCCATCTGCTTGAGCGCTTCCAGGGCTGCCATCCGCAGTTGTACGTCGTGTACATCACATGCCATCTGCTCAAGCACCGTAATGGCTCGCCAGATGGTCTCAGAATGCTGGCTGTAAGCAGCATCCTTCAACACTGGTATCGCTGCCTGTTTAGCTTGCAAGAGTTGTCGGGTTGCGCGCTGGCGAACCGCAAATTGCTGGCTGGATAAAGCGGTTGCCCACTGTAGCAAGGCCATCGGACCACTTCCTACTGAACTCCCTTCAGCAGGGTTTTGTGGGCGATCAAGAACGGGTGGCACTGCTTGCAGGAAACCAGCTGTCATTATTCCCAGCAAAAAAGACCCGGCAATCATCCGCTGCAATAATTGACTCACAACGTACTCCCAGCAATCCATCTGTTGCTGTCTTGGCTTCGGCGAAACCTAACCCCTCTAGAATATGGTCTACGGCAGAAAATTTCCACCGCTCCCCCCCGCTTAACGTTAACGTAAGGCAGGCTTTTGAGCAGGTAAAAGACCGTTATTCCTCTCGTTCCGCCTCCATGGATTGACGTTTCAGCTGGGCAACCACCTTTCTTACCGTACGTTCATGCAAGCCCAAGTCAGCGGCAATTTGAACATAACTTGCTCCGGCAATCCGCAAACAAAGTATTCGCTGATTACGACGACTAAGTCCTTCGATCATGCGCTCAAAACGCTCTTTTGCTATCGCCAACTGGCTTGGCGATTTAATGCGGCGCTCGGGAATCGAAATCGGTGCTCGGGAATCAAGAAGTGAAATCTCTCGAGAGATATCATGCTTTTGAGTTTGCCAGTACTTCCGGACTCCCTCAATAACCTTGTTACGAGCAACGGCTGACAAGAAATGGACCAGTTGCTGAGCCTGGGAGAATCGCTCCATCCGTTCCGGATAACGAAAGAAGGAAGCCCAGACCAGTTGAGAGAGATCTTCGGAGTCGAGTTTAACTCTTAGTCTCATATCCAGACGACGCCGGATCACCCGGTACACATGCGGACCAAACTCGCTGATGAGTGCAGCTGCGGCCGCTTCTGACCCGTTACGAACGCGATTTAACTGAGACTGAAATCGCTGATCATCCGAAGAGCGGTCCGTTTCGTTCATTACGTGTGCCCTCACGTAGTTATTCAATCGACCGGTGTGGAGACCAGCAGCCTACCATCTCTCGTCCAATTTTGCAGTCGAACTATCTGTTTCCACTGTCACAGCATGACAACCGTCAGCAGGCTGGCGAATTCAAATCCCTGGAAATCACTTGTTTTCTGGACTCCTTGCCCGTTGAGAGAGGATATAAGCAGCGGTATAGTGGACAAACGCTCGCCAGACTCGCCTGCTCTCGCGGCAACCTGAAGTAACCACTGCCCTCTGAAAACACCTGCGACTTGTCACCTCGCACCAGTCCACTGGCAATCTCTTTTCATGACCACGCCGCTGATTACGACAGACAAGCTTACCAAGCGATTCCGATGCTGGAATGGACGGCGTAATGATCGTTACGTAACGGCGCTGAACGACTGTTGCTTACAGGTTCAAGCGGGTGAGATTTTTGGACTTCTGGGACCCAATGGCGCTGGCAAAACAACCTTACTTCGCTTGCTGCTGGGATTCCTAAAACCGACTTCAGGAAACGCCCAGGTGGATCAAAAAGACTGTACGACTCAATCGATCGATGTCCGCCGCCGAACCGCTTACCTGCCAGGGGATGTGCGCTTATTTCGCAACATGAATGGTCACCGTTTCTTGAAGTTCATGGCACAGTTACGCAAGAACACAGCAACGCAGCGCAGTCACCAACTGGCTGACCAGTTGAAGCTTGATCTCTCGCGTCGTGTTTCCAACATGTCTACCGGGATGAAACAGAAGCTGGCCCTGGTGGGCAGCCTGGCAACCGATGCTCCCCTCATCATCCTGGATGAACCGACCAGTAATCTGGACCCCACGATTCGCCAAAAAGTGCTGGAAATTGCTCTCGAACTTCAAGCGACTGGAAAGACCATCGTCTTTTCATCCCATGTGCTGTCAGAGGTTGAAGCAATCTCTAATCGGGTTGCTATTTTGCGAGATGGACAGCTTGTTCACATTCAACAAATGGCGGAACTAAAACAGCGTCACCGAATTGAAGCCCGTGTGACGAGCCCGCTGCCGGAATTGCCAGCGCAGTTGCAGGACGCGGTTGTCATCCAGCACCAGTCAGACCAGCAGGTCGTGATCGAAGTAAGCGGAGATTGCGCCAGTCTGCTGGGCTGGCTAGCCCAAGCCGACTTGGCCGAAATGGAAATTACACCCATTGGCCTGTCGACTGTTTATGGACAGTTCCACAGCACGACAACTTAACCGAACCCCCGTCTCTCCGAGCCATATGAACAAGACCTTAACCAGAAAATATCTTTACGATGCCAGGTGGCTGTGGCTCAGTTGCGCCGCAATTCTCTACGCGTTCTGCTGGTTACGGGTCTGGATTGTCAGTCGCTTTGACATGAGCCGTTTTCAAAAAGTGCTGGAACAATTTGAACACCTTGAACGTTTCTTCCCGATTCCGATCGAAGAACTGACAACCTACACCGGCCGCATTGCGATCACGTTCGACGAGCCACTTGTTGTCACCTGCATTGTCATGTGGGCAATTGCACGCGGTTCGGATTGCGTTAGTGGTGAGCTTGGGCGAGGTACCTTGGAGCTGCTGTTAGCTCAGCCGATCAGTCGAATGCGGTTGTTTTGGACGCATGCCAGCATGACTATTCTAGGCATCGCATCACTGGTTCTGGTGGCCTGGCTGGGGACCTGCACGGGAATTGCTACCTGTCACGTTACTGAAAAAACACCGGTCACGATGCAACTGCCCCTGGTCGACTTGGAAGTTCCCAATCCACTGGCAAAGCCTAAAGAAGTGGTTCGTCCGATGTCAGAACTGACTTCCAGTTGGCACTTCCTGCCGGCGGTGACCAATCTGTTCTGCCTCGGTTTCTTCATCGCCGGTTTGGCCTGTCTGATGTCTTCCTGGGACCGCTATCGCTGGAGAACCATCGGCATCGTCGTCGGTATCTATCTGATCCAAATGGTCTTCTACATTGCCGGGCTGGCTACTGAGCAACTCAGTTGGCTGTTGCACTGCACTTTTTTCACTGCTTACGAACCGGAGTTATTCGTAAACATCATGTTGCGTTCACCCCAACGACTCTGGGACCTGCTGCAATTTGACGCGGAAGGCCATTATGAGCGGCCCGGACCACTTGGTTCCCACCTGCTACTGTTAGTCCTTGGCTCCTGTTGTTTCCTGGCAGCAACCCTCCTTTTTCGACGTCGTGACTTACCGGCGCCGATTTGACGTGACGGTCCAAAAAGGCTGGAATTCACTCACCAGAAACCTGTGACCTCTGTTAAACTGAGCGACCGCCACCGGTTAGGATTCTTAGTTCACGAATCGGCCACTTTTACTCGATACAGCAGGGCTGTAACGATCATGTTCACGCTCAAGAAACCTGACGAAGCAACGCTCAACAGGTACCTGGAAAACTGTCAAAAGCTGTCTTACAGCTATCGCGACGTGGGGGCAACTGACCGGAAGCAAGAGGCAGTCAAGGCTCCGACGGGTTTCAAGCTTGATACCTATGAAATTGATTTAGGCAGTGGCGAGGAAACTTATCAACGAGCCAAGAAGGCAATTCGAGAATGGAAGATGTTTCCGCGGTCCATGGTTAGCCTATTTTGGCCCACGGCACCCATCGAAAAAGGAGCCATCGTTGCCCTGCTGTTTCGATATGGATTTTGGGCACTCAATTCGGCTCGTATCGTCTACACGTTTGACGAGACGGGTGCATCCGATCGATTTGGTTTTGCCTATGGGACTCTGACAGACCACGTGGAATCTGGCGAGGAACAATTCGCAGTCAGCTGGGATCACGAAACCGACCGGGTCAGCTATCAAATCAACGTGTTCTCGCGACCCGCTCACTGGCTAGTCTGGCTAGGGTATCCAATTGCAAGACGGGAACAAGCTCGTTTTCGCAAGCTCTCGGGCCAGGCGATGCAAGAATCTGTGCAACTGGAAACTACTACCACTTCTTCAACACGATAAAAGCCAATGCTAATACTCGCTAGTGGAATTCTGCTCTTAGGGCCGTTGCTGGTTGTACCGCTGGGCTTGCGACTGCTGAAGCAGGCCGAGGTGATTTCGATAGAAACCGGCTATCGGAGTCCTGCTGCCATGATCTGGTTAATCGCCGTCGTCTCGCTGGCCTGCTCCTTTAGCCAGCCCGCCGGAACCATCGCGGCCAGCCTGGCCGCACCCTGGCTGATCGTCACACTGCTACTTGCTCTACTGGGAGCCCGTCACATGCTGCGAGAAGTGCGTGACCTGGACGCCCAACTTGCCCTGGTCGCCGCCTTGATGCTGTTGGCGGTCGGCGGTGGCTGGACGCTGATCAGTCGAGCCGGTTTACGACCGGCCAACTTCAGTGCTGAAATCGTACTGCTGACCGGGGTTCATTTTCACTACGCCGGTTTTGCCCTGCCCATCCTAACCGGGTGGACCGTTCGACAATTACAGAATGGGACCAGTCCCTCACGATTCTGGTCCAGTTCCCTTGGCACCATGGTTCGTCGTGGGCTCATTGCCTCGGTAGTCGCCGGCGTACCGCTGGTGGGAATGGGCATTACTTTTTCACCGCTGTTAGAAGTGTTAGCAAGTGGACTGCTGACGCTGGCAGCTTTACTGCTGGCCGTGATGCAAATTCAAGTCGCGTTACAACCGGCTCAAGCCCGGCGACGGAGCCTGCTTTTGATCTCCGCGGTCAGCCTGATCTGTGGGATGGGCTTAGCGATCACGTATGCCCTCGGTGCCTACTTCCAGACCAAGTGGATCGACATTCCCACCATGATTCCCTTACACGGGATCGCAAATTCTGTCGGTTTCAGTCTCTGTGGACTACTCGCCTGGAATTTGGCCCCGGCCGCCCCAGCAGCAGCCTCGTTTACTGAGCCCGCCGAATCCGTTGACGATGGTACTTGAGTCCTGGAAAGAAAAAACATCCTGCCGAGACAATCCCAAGAATACCATGGGCCCAGTTGGGCCAAAAAGCCATGGCTACGGCCGTGGCGTAGAGGAGCAGGGCCTGCACGTAGAAAGTGCCAGAGAGAATCGCTGCCTTGACCAGGAAGACGCTGCCACTGAGCAACCCGATGACCGGGGAAAAGGTTAGTACTTCCTCACCAAGCAGGTATTCAATGAGAAACAACAAGACACAGCTTACCATGCTGGCTGCCCAAACATGAGCAATTTGCCGCTCTACAAACGTCACCGGCCCCATGCGGCGGCGGAGCGTCCAAAAAACCATCGCCCAGGCTCCCAGCCCGACCGTCCAAACGCCCACGTAATACCAGGGTTGTGAGATTTCCTCCCACTTCATCCATTGGGTCACCCAGCAGGCAAGTAGCAGTGCCAGGCTATGCCACATCCAGAGCGTGCCCCAGTTCTCCAAGATGGGTGCATGGTGCGTTTCTCGAAACCAGCGTGACATCACCTGGGACATGCGACCACTACGTGCACTGATCGACTCATCGTTCAAGTACGCATCCAGATCATCTGCCAGGGCCTGAGCCGAGGAATATCGTAAGTCTGTCGGTTTCTGGAGACAGCGTAACGTGATCATTTCCAAGTCCCGGTCGACCGTAGAATTCACCAGGCGTGGTGGCAGAGGATCCTGTTCTAGTAGCAGTAAGACGATATCAACGGGCGAAGCGCCCTGGAATGGCGGGCGACCGGTGACCATGTGGTAGAGCACGGATCCCAAGCTGTAGACATCACTAACAGGGCCCACGTTGCCACGCATGCCACCCGCCTGTTCTGGTGCCATGTAAGCCGGGGTGCCCAGGACCGCACCGGTGCGTGTCAGGCTTTCATTGTCACTCTCTCGCTTGGCCAGTCCAAAATCTGTAATGTGTGCGTGACCATCTTCGTCCAGCATGATATTGGACGGTTTGAGATCACGATGAAGAATCCCCTGCTCATGGGCAGCATGAACCGCTCGAGAAACACTGCTGAGAATGACAGCGGCCTCGCGCGGGGGCAGCGGTCCACTGGCCAGTCGTTGGCTAAGCGTTTCACCGGATACATATTTCATACTGAAGTAGCAGTAGCCATCGATTTCACCCACTTCGTAGATGGGGACAATACCAGGATGATCCAAATGGCCGGCAGCTTCGGCTTCCACTTGAAATCGTTCTCGATCGGCATCTGACGCCAGTTCACCACGTAAGATCATCTTGACTGCCACGTCACGCTTAAGACTTTTCTGATGGGCCCGAAACACCACGCCCATGCCGCCACGACCGACCTCTTCGAGCAACTCGTAGTCACCAAACTGGTAAGGCAACTTGAAGATCGATGCCGTCCACTCGCCGTCACCGGAGAGCGTGTCAGCCTCCTGGCTGTTCCCGGCCACATCGGCAATTAGCAGCATGCCCCACAATTCACGCAACTCGTCTGCTAGATCTGGATACTGCTGGCAGTATGCTTCCACATCGACTTCCTGGCCCTGTCGAGTCGCGTCACTCATTTCATTGAGCAACGAAGCCAACTGAACTTCCAGTTGCGTTGATTCTGAAAGCGATGCATCGTGGATCGGTTGATCTGGCTGATCATTCACGGCTCTACCGATTCTTCTTCTGACGAATCCAATAACAGGGCTCGCAGCTTGCGTAATGCCCTCAAATAACGCATACCAGCAGCAGGTTCAGTGAGTTCCAGCGCCTGGGCCACTTCCTGGTTGGAAAGATGCTCGAAATGACGCATCATGATAATCTCACTCTCCTGCTCGCTTAATTCGGAAAGCACTTCCGTGACTCGGCGAACCATTTCGCGTTGCGTGGCCACTGCAGCTGGCGTCAACTCTCCGTCGCAAAGGTGGGCAGCCAGTTCCATGGTCGAACGGTGCATCCCTGCCGGAACAACCATCGGCCGTTCTCGATCAACACTACGTTTAGCCGATACTCGGTGTCGACGATGCGCATCAATGATACGATCTTTCGCAATTTGCCGAATCCAGAGATGGAAGGGCATGACAGGCGACTCCAAGTATTTTTGCAGTCGACGATGGGCGGACACCAGCACTTCTTGAACCACGTCACTAACGTCAACACGCTGGCGAATTTTCCGATCCAGCCTCATTTGGACAAGTCGCCGCACCGCGTCACGATGTCGGTCTAACAAGCCGTTAACCGCATCATCATCACCCGCCTTGACTCCCATCAGGAGCTCTTGAGTGTTTTCGTTTCCAGGCCACATGCGGATATTATCCTTTATCTCCTCGAGCGGTTGCAAGGGATTCCACCTCCCTCCAGATTAACGCTCATCTTACCACAATCCTCCCGACAGGCGGCCGATTCGATACGGATGCCTAGGGTAACAATTCCTTTAACGCCACAATCAGCTGATCAACCTGCTGCCGATCGTTATAAAGGTGGCAGGAAACACGAACAAACCTGCGCTCATTCCACTCCACAATGGGCACTTCAATCGAATACTGCTCCCACAAGCTATTTTGTAACGAGCGGGCATCTCCGTCGGGCAATGGATGCTGCGCCATGCAGCCATACCAGCAAGGGTCGTCCGCCACCAGCGGTTGCTGGCCGGTTAAGTCAACGAGTTGCTGCCGCGCGTACTGGGCCAGAGCATGCCCTTGCTGTTGAAAATCATCCAGCCCCACAGATTCCATGAAATCAATGGCTGAGGGAATTGCCAGGTAAGCAGACGGATCGCGGGTACCACTCCAAAGAAACTCATCGGACCAGTGACTGACCTCGTCCGGTGGCAATTGGCCCCAGCTCAATGTCAGTGGTCCCAGCCGTGCTTGATGCTCCGCTGCCGCGTAAAGAAACCCGGTTCCAAACGGAGCACACAACCACTTGTGACAACTGGCACAATAGTAGTCGCAGGGAATCTGATCCAGGTTAAGTGGCAACTGTGCGACAGCATGGGGACCATCCACGCAAACCTGCACACCTTCCTGCTGTGCCCGTTGGCAGATCTCCTGGACTGGTAAGGTGACAGCGGTGGGTGACGTAATGTGACTAATCACGATCAGTCGCGTGCGATCGGTACAAGCCGCGAAGACGGCATCTACGACCTCCTGGGAGCTCTCAAACAAGGCTGGCAAGCGAACCGTACTGACCTCCGCAGCGGTTTGCTGGCACCTGCTCTCCCAGATCCGGCGGACCGCACCATATTCATGGTCGGTCAACAACACCTGGTCATTGGCCTGCAGGGGAAACCCATTAGCCACCACGTTCATGGCCTGGGTCGAATTTTCCACCAGAATCAAGTGTTCGGCCTTCGTGCCAAGGAATTGAGCCAATCGTTGCCGGGTTGCCAACAGGGCTTCGGGAAAACGACGCACGAAGAAATCCATCGGCTGGCTTTCCATTTCCTCCTGCCACTGGTTGCGTGCCTGGATCACGCTGCGCGGAGAAGGTCCAAAGGAACCGTGGTTCAGGTAGATCGTGTCACTGCGCAAATCCCAGGCAGTCTTCCAGTCTTGTTGACTTGGACTAGCAGTCAATGTTTTGTTCCTCAGGACTAGGTGCAAAGAGACTTACCCTCATCGGCCAGTCAAATTACGAACCTTTTAAGATCTTCGTTAGTACCAATTTCTTAGGGTCCAGAACGACATGCCGGACACGTTGCCGTTTCCACGTATAGGTAATGTGCACCAGTCCGTCGCTGGACTGAATCACCGCTGGATAAGAGTATTCACCCGGGGTCTTTTCCAGGACCACGGCAGACTGCCATTGCTGGCCATCTGTCGAGACAGCCACGTTCAAGGGGCTGCGGCCACGGGAAGTGTGATTGTAGACCAGTAGATGACGCCC
>JAYGDG010000082.1:0-5036 GCA_046583015.1 Pirellulaceae bacterium
CGCTTCGGTTTTGACGGAGCGAATAATACATAGTTCATCTGCCACCGAACCGACGTGTGGCAGAGCCGTCGAAATCTCCTGGCCTGACTTGCCATATTTCTTGAAGGGATGCTGAGGTGCCAGGCAGGTTAGCTTCTTTCCTTGCAGTTGTGCAATTGGCTGTCCCTTCGTGAAGGACTCGGGCATCGGCTTGCCATGCATTTCAGCAAGTTTCGGTTTGTGATCGTAGGTCTCCAGGTGCGAAGCCCCGCCGGCCATGCAAAGAAAGATGACGCGTTTGGCTTTGGCCGGGAAATGTAATTGTTCCACGACACCATTCCAGCGCGGGACTTCCACCTTTTCCTGGGCTGAAACCGTTGAGTGCAACAGCGAGGCCAATGCCATCGTGCCAACTCCACGGGAACTGTTCCCTAAAAAGGTGCGGCGTGTTTGCTGTAGCAGGTAGTTGTAGTCGTGTGCCACAGGGACTCTCCTTGCTGAGGGTTTTGACTGATGGTTCAGGTTGTTCGTGTGACGTTTGCCGGTTGGACAAAGTCCAGTTACTGTCGGGTAATCGTCTCGTGTAAGTTGAGAATAACGCGTGCGATGGACGTGTAGGCGGCCAGTTCCGCAGCATCTAAATCCGCTGGAGCGGCTTTCATGCCGACCTTGCTCAAACTGTCCCGGTCGGCCATGTTGGCGCGGTAGCTGGCTAAGTGTTTTTCCAGTAACGAGCCCAGCAGCTTTTCTTCAAAGGGTTCAATCTTGCGTGAGAGCACTTGCAGGTACGACCAGGCCAGTCTCTGGGAACTGGTCTTGCCACCTTCACGAATCATACGTGCTGCGAAGACACGGGCCGCTTCCACGTAGGTGGGGTCATTGAGCAGGACCAGTGCCTGTTGGGGCGTATTGGACCGGGGCCGCTCGACGGTGCATTCTTCACGGCTGGGAGCATCAAAAGCGAGCAAGCTGGGATGGAGGAACATCCGCTGCCAATGAGTGTAAATGCCTCGTCGATAGAGGTTATTTCCGCTGGAGGCCTTCCAACTGCGAGCCGGGAAGTTCATGTGTCGCCAATAGCCGGCCGGTTGATACGGTTTGACGCTTGTGCCACCAATGTCGCGGACCAGTAGTCCACTGACAGCCAGCGCGTTGTCCCGGACGAATTCCGCATCGAGTCGAAAGCGAGCTTGTCGCCCGCAGAGGTGATTGTAGGGATCTTGCTTTTGCAGATCATTGCGAACCACGGATGTTTGGCGGTAAGTATCTGACATCACCATCGTTTTCACCATCGCTTTGATGTTCCAGCCGCTTTCGATGAATTCCAGGGCCAGGTAGTCGAGCAACTCGGGATGGGTGGGGACGGTTCCCTGGGCGCCAAGATCGTCCAGTGGTTGCGCCAGTCCCTGGCCGTAGAAGAGTTTCCACAAGCGATTGACGAAGACTCGTGAGGTGAGTGGATGTTCGGGAGCCGTAATCCACTTTGCCAGGTTCAAACGGTTGGGAGTCGGAATCTCGCCAGGAAGTGGTTTCATGAATTCGGGAATTGCCGGGGTTACGACGGGGCCCGTCTCGTCGAGCCAGTTTCCCCGGGGCAGGATGCGTACAGTCCGCGGCTTGGTGGCCACGGTCATCAGTGTCTTGGGCATCGACTGTTCAGCCGCCTTGCGTTGCTGGCCGAGGGCAGCAATTTGATCACGAATTGGTTTGAGTTCGGGGGCCACGCTGCGGAAATAATCATCCAGTTGTTTCTGCTGGGCTGCCTTGCGCTGAGGTTCAGCGGTGGCGACGATCTTGACGATGTTCGGAGGAATTCCCAACTGGCCGGCGCGGAAGTAAAAACCGCCGGGACCACCCGCGTTGACAATCTTGAGCAGCAACTGGTTCTCACCTTCCTGGAGGAAAACGGTCAGTTTCTCCTGGTCGGGCGTTGCTCCGCGTTGGATCTTGTTTTCGGCAGCCAGCTTGCCGTTGACCCAGAGCTTGAAACTGTCATCCGAGCCCAGGGATATTTTTAAGGGGAAGTCCGTCGGTGCCTGGATCAGGCGGTGCAGATAGAAAGCCCGGTTGGTTCCATTGAGCGGGTGGACCTTGCCGTCTGTCAGTTGGGGAGCCTTTGTCCACTTGAACTTGTCGTAGGTTTTCGTGTAGTCGACTTCGGTTTCCGGAGGAAAGGCTTTCTTGTGCCCCTCGTCGAAGTTTGCGATTGGAAAGGGACCGATCTGGTACCAGGGAGCCAGTTGCACGCTACTCTTGGCCTGCTGGGCCAGTTTTTCTTCCCACACTTTGCGAGTTTTTTGGAGTTGGGGCGTTTGCTGCTGCAGCTTTTTCTGCAGAACGGCCAGTTGGCTCTCAATTTCCTTGAGTTTTTCCTGGTGTGCGGCAGTAGCCACCGGGTAGGCCGGCGCATTGCCTACGCCCACTTCCTTGATGTCTGCAAAGAAGGCAGCCAGGCTGTAGAAATCCTTGGTAGTAAAGGGATCGAATTTGTGATTGTGGCATTCTGCACATCCCATCGTGACGCCCAGGAAAATCGAGGACGTGTTGCGGACCCGGTCGGCGGCATACTTGGCCAGGTACTCTTTTGCCTGCGCCCCTCCTTCGTCGGTTGTTTGCAGCAGCATGTTGAAACCGGAAGCGACTTTTTGCTCAGGCGTTGGTTCCGGTAACAGGTCGCCCGCTAATTGTTCCACGATAAATTGATCGTACGGTTTGTTGCTGTTGAAAACGTTGATGACGTAATCCCGGTAGGGAGAAATTTGCCGCGGCTTGTCAGCGTGATAGCCATTACTGTCCGCGTAGCGAACGACATCGAGCCAGTAGATTGCCATCCGTTCACCGAAGTGGGGTGAGGCGAGCAAGTGATCGACCAGTTTTTCGTGTGCTGCTGGTGAAGCGTCTTGAACAAAGGCTTCGACATGAGCGGGTTCAGGCGGCAGGCCGGTTAAATCGAAATAGAGACGACGAATCAGGATCTGCCGCTGGGCGGCCACCGACGGGCTGAGACCGGCCGATTTTAGCCTGGCATGAATAAAGTGATCGATGGCATTGCCATGTTTCGAAACCGTTGCGACTTGCGGAACGGCCCGGCGGCGGGCAGGTATCCATGCCCAGTGTTGTTGCCAGTTTGCTCCCTGCTGGATCCAGGCTTGCAGCAGCTCTTTGTCTCGAGAAGTCAGGAATTTTCCCGATTTTTTTGGGGGCATCCGCTCTTCTTCTGATTCTGCCAGGATTCTGGAGATCAGGGCACTTTGGTCCGGTTTTCCCGGCACGATTGCCGCTTCGCCGTCTCGCTTGGCGAGGGCCTGATCTTGCAGGTCTAATCGCAGGTCGGATTGTCGTTTCTTTTCATCCGGACCATGGCATTTGAAGCAGTTGTTGGCCAAAATTGGACGGATGTCTCGATTAAATTCAATCCGGGCGGGAATCGGGTCAGCAGCGCTCAGCAGCCCTGTTGTACAACCGCAGGGGACCAGGCTAATTGCCCAGAGAGCCAGGCCGGTTAAGAATCTCTGTCGCATGGGATAAGAACTCCATTGCCAGCAGGGTGATTTTATAGGTCAGCAATTTGACAGCCCGTTGCTTATCAGCGAATTTAGCTAACAGGTGGGTTGGCCGTCCAGCTTCACTGATATGACACACATCTTACTCGCTCACTTCAATCACTACAAATGGGTCCGGTATTTCGCTGGCTGGTAGCATGATTACCAATTCACAAACGCCACTACCTGTCAGTCACCTGCCAGTTCGACCGGACGGGCCAACCCATGCCCGTTTCGGCACCCTTGGCTGGCTCTGTCTGGCTGCCACCATCGCCTATATCTGCCGCAACAGCATCGGGACGCTGGAAAGCACGATCCGTAAGGATTTGCAGATCGACGAGGTGACGATGGGATACATCATCAGTTCCTTTTTTCTGACGTATGCCATTTTTCAGATTCCGACCGGCATGCTTGGCCAGCGGTGGGGCAGTCGCCGCTGTCTGCCATTGTTTTCCGTTGCCTGGTCAGTGGCTGCGGGGTTGATGTCTTGTGCGGTTGGTACGGTTGGGGTTGTCGTGCTGTTTGTTTCACGATTGTCGAACGGTGTATTTCAAGCGGGTTTGTTTCCTTGCGCGACCAACACGGTTTCAAAGTGGTTTGCGCCGACGGGCCGAGCACTGGCCATGGGTGGGCTAGGGAGTTTCATGTCGATTGGTGGAGCGATTGGGGCTGCCTTGAGTGGATTGTTACTGGAACCACTCGGCTGGCGCCTCACCATGTTAGTGTTCAGCAGCTTTGGGCTGGTTTGGGCAATTGGTTTTTATCTCTGGTTTCGTGACCGCCCGGAGGATCATGCGGCCGTCAGTGAAGTAGAACTTGCTCTTATTCAAGCACCGGATCTGCAAGCGCCCGTTGCGGATCAGCCGGCAGCAGATGACCAGGAACCGGCGGGTGAAGCAGCCGAGCCTGACGAGGCCATTCCCTGGCGGGCGCTGCTCTTGAACTCGGCCACCTGGTGTATTTGTGGACAGCAGATCTTTCGAGGTGCCGGCTACATCTTTTTTGCCAGTTGGTTTGCCACTTACCTGCAGGAAACACGCGATGTGACTCCAGCAAAATCAGGTTTGCTCAATTCACTCCCCTTGCTGGCAGCGGTGGGCGGTACCTGGGTCGGTGGTGCAGTCTCCGATGCGCTTTATCGGCGCACGGGCAGCCTGAGCGTGGCCCGCCGACAACTGGCGACCGTTAGTGTACTGGCCTGTGCGGGCTTTGTGCTGGCGGCCTACTTCATTGCCGATCCGCTGTGGGCTGTGATTGTCATCAGTATCGGTGCCTTTTTTGCTTCCGTCGCCGGGCCTTGCGCCTACACGATTACCATCGACATGGGAGGTCGCCATGTGGCAACCCTCTTTGCGACGATGAACATGTGTGGCAATTTCGGTGCGCTGCTGTTCATCAACGCGGTTCCCTGGTCTCTAAAGCTGATCGCACATCGCTACCCGGACTACGCAGACAGTGCCTGGGATGCCGTCCTGTTGCTGTTCGGATTAATGTATGTCGGTGCCGGGATCTGCT
>JAYGDG010000130.1:0-3575 GCA_046583015.1 Pirellulaceae bacterium
CGGGCCATCTTGCGAACCTGATCACGATGCACCTCCAAGGTCAAATATTCTACTGGACTCTTGCCATCAACCCGGGCCAACAGGCAAGCCGCAAAATTTGCCACGGCGCGATGCTGCAATCTCGCTTGCTCGGCAACCGACAAGGTTACCTGCATACCCGCCCAATAGGCCTCCCAAAAAACTTCGGTCAGCTGCCAGTACTGGTCAAACTTCGACTCCGACCAAATGCCCTTTAATACCAGGTGGCTCAAGAAAAAACCTAAATCAAACGCCGGATCTCCAAAGTGGCCGACTTCAAAATCAACCATCATGAGTCCCTGCTCATAGACCAGCAGGTTCTTCGGACTGTAATCACCGTGGACCAGTGAACAGACCTGTTGCTGCAGGGACTCGATGAGCCTCTCGATTGCCGGCTTCAGGTCGGCGTGCTCCCGCAACAAGTAGCGGTAATAGGGATCGATACGCAAGTCTCTAAAAAACTCTTGATTTGCCAGTTGCTGGCGAATCCCGTCATGCTGCCAGCTCTGACCATGTAGTAAAGCCAGCAAGTCACCGCAGCAAGCAGCGATCTGCGAATCACAACGAGATTGCAACAGGTCGGATTTCCAAACGGTATGATTGCGCGGAGCAGCCGTCATGGCATAAGCATAATTATCCAAGTCCTGGAAAACAATTTCGGGAACATGAATCGCGAGCTTGCCCGCCCGGGACGGTTGCTGGGCCTCTGCCAGTAGAGACTGGCAAATCCTAAGGGTGGCTACTTCCTGCCAGCCGCGCTGCGGGCTGCAAAACCAGGGAGCTTCCACTTGCAACTGCTGCCGTGCCTGCTTGAGAACAAAATCAGGCCCAGCCTCGACTGCCCGGTGCACATAGAGCACGCAATTGGACACTCCACCGGACAGGGCTTCTATCGTGACGGACTCTCCGTCACGCAAGTGCCCCGCATCTCGCAAATAGGACTCGGCTGTCTGAACGTCAATGATCTGCATAGAGGCAATATCCGCACGTTGTGCGGAAGCGTCAAGTCAGGGCCTGGGCCGGCCGGCCAGCCAGTTCGCGCTGCTATCGTTTGGACTTCTTGGCGTTTTTTGCCCAGACAGCAACGACCTGGTCAGGACTACCCTGATAAATCGTAGAAAAGGCGTCTGAGAATTTGGCGCCGCCAGAAACCTGCGCAAGAAAACGAGAGAACTTCTTACTGTCTCGCATCAGGTATTTGAGGAATCCGTAAGCCAACACGTTACCATCTTCCGGTGGCACTTTACCTTCCAGGAAAGCATCGGGCCGCTCGGTACCAGCAAGTATTGCTGGTAACTGTTGATCCCACTTGAGCGACCGTGCATCTTCCTTCGCAGTGCGAGTGGCCATCACGCGTCCAATCCCCTCAGAAAACCAGTTGGGAACCTTCCCTAAACTGGCCACGTAGGCAGATCCCAGTTGTTGGGCAATTAACGCATCAATCGAGTACTCGTCAGAACGGGGAGGCACCATCACCGCATAGGCATCGACAACATTGTACCGCCAGTGACCTCGCCAAGACTTCGGAATGGCTCGCTTCTCGACCATCGAACCGAATTCACTGTAATCGTAACGTTGCTGAAAGAAATACAACGTCATGCGTCCTTTAATCAACGGTTTACCGGCCGGCGCATTGAGCATCCCACCAACCTTGACCGCTACCGCTTCCGACTTGCCTGCAAGTTCTTCCAGGCGACCAGGCCCAATGTTACCGATCAACAAGAAGTTCTTACTCTCGACCTGCGCCGACTGGACATTCGACATGCTCAGCCGCCAGTTTTGTTGGGCCAACTTTGCCCGATCGGCACTCACCTGCTCATGCGAACCCATCTTGGCTCTCGCCAGGGCTGCTACCTGACCCATCGCCTGAGCAGGATCCGGACCGTCAAACTTTGCTCCCTCGGCAATCCACTTCTCGATCTTGGCAATCACCGGGGTCGGTAACGGTGGTTTTTGCAATGGCATCTGTTGGCCACCACCAGTCCCCTTGAGTTTTTTAACGAGCAGACTGTCCGCCGGTTTCCCAGGCAACACAGGAGGCCCGCTCTGGCCACCCCGCAACAACGCTTGAAATGAATTCAAATCAAAACGTCCGCTGGGTCGCCGCGACAAGCCGTGACAATTCACACAATTCTTCACCAGTACCGGAGCGATATCGGCAGAAAAACTGACTGTCTCCTTACCAGTGGCCTGCATAACTTCCACCTTGGCAAATTCACCCGCCTTGGTGTTAGGAGCCAAGGTCGCCAAGTTTGTCTGTTTGCTTTCCGCATCATAGACCGCACCTTCGTTGATCCACTTCTTCAGCAATGACATCTCATCGGGGGCCACTTTCAGACCACCTCGCGGCATGTCCCCGCTCTCGATCACTTCAATAATCCGACTGCCATCAGCATCCTTGGGGAAGATAACTACTCCCTCGGGCGTTCCTTTCATCAAGGTCTCAAAGTTGGCCATGCTGAACATGCCTCGTGCCGTGTTGACATGACAACGCCCGCATTTGCTGACCAATATCGGTGCCACCTGCTTGACAAAACTGACTTTCCCATCGGTCGGTTTCGGGGGCGTGGGCGTGGGAGGGCTGTCGGTGGCCGACGGGATCTTAAGAGCCGGTAATTCAACTCCCTCGATTTCCAGTAGGGCATGAGCTTTCTTGAGTCCAGCAATCGTCCCTGCCATCAATCTCAGGACTATCGGGTCCTTGGTCGCAGCCAGCTTTTCAACCCGGCCCTGGATCTCCCCAATCAAACGACCACTCTCTTTAAACTTTCCCTGGCTGTACAAGTTGCCAGCCTTCAGCAAGTCTTTGCGAATCAAATTAACTTCCGTGCGCTGCTCCCTGGTCGGCGCTGCCATTAGGACTGCTGAAAACCAGCCGCTAACAACTACCAACAAGGCCAACATCATCGCGATTGATCGCTGCACCATACTTGACTCCCGAACTCTATTGATCTGCCATCGTTTAAAGGGGCGGCCCGATTGTAATTCTCGAATTCGACTGATCATCGGCGCTCCAAAACTTCCGAAAACTTAACTCAGAAAATCGCACCAAATCACCGACTGCTGATTTTTCCAACGATGCCTCGATTATAGACAAGTCCACGATTCGAGAATAGCTTGTCCCAGGCGACAGCCCTCCTCTAATGCTCTCTTAAACAACGCTCAAAACGGGCCAAAAGTACTCACGGAAGCCGCCAATCAGGTAATTGACTCCAGAAAGCACGAAACGTCAGGCAAACAGAAGCCGACTCAGTCCAGGCTTTGTCCACCTGCCGTGTCTTCCCGCATTTGAGGAGATTCCAGGCGTGATTGATCCACGGACTCAGTTTGATCAGCACCCTGCAAACCTCGACACTGGCCGTAGGACTGGCAGATGCGGCCATTTCTTTTATCCTGCAGGAATCGCAAAAGCGGGAAGAACTAGGGAAAATCGCCGTCGCGTTGCGAGCCGATTGGGATCAGACACGACAGCATCTTACCGAGTTTGCCGATGGAGAAGCGAATTGTGACAAAGACCAGCTGCGTATGGAGTGCAATCAGTTGGCGATGCGTGCCAC
>JAYGDG010000142.1:0-16959 GCA_046583015.1 Pirellulaceae bacterium
ACGATTGACCAGTTGCGTGAGGAAGCGCGGTTTATACAAGTCTCGGCAGCCAGCGTCAAGGAAGGCCACCCCCATGACATCGCGATCACGCAGGAAGCACCGAACTACAGTTCTGACTATTCCACAGAACAAACTCGACAGAGCTAATCTGTTTACCCCGCTGACTCCCAGCGGTCTCCGGCGACACGTTCTCTCCCTACTCACCACGGCCTTAGTGCTGGGTTCGAGTTTCCTTTCTGCCGCTGAACCACTCCGACAGCCGACAGCCGTTCGGCAGTCGCCAGTGGGCGGCAACAGGTCTCTGGCGGCCCCCTTACAGTGGCGACAGGCACAATCCAAATCGGCTGGTCTCACAGCAGCACCAGGAACTTTGCCTGTCCGGCGGCCAACGAAACGACATATTTTGCCAGTTGTCGTCGACAAGAAAATTATTGGTCGAGACCCCTTTGCCGATCCGTTTGGAGACTTGGAACAAACAACCGATCGCCCGCTCGAGATTCTGCAACCTGCACGCGAGACGGCAACTCAGCCTGCCGCCCAACCGGTGGAAAGTTTACCGGCACCGATTCGACTGCCGTCGACACCATCCAAGGCGGATTCTTTTCCACTGGCAGAGATATTCCCACAGGAAACCGCCACGGACAATCCCGAGCGAGCCACCGGCGATCCCGGCTCAGATTGTGAACAACTGGACTGTGCTCGCATGCGTCAACAACTGGAACATACGTCGCTTCGTGATATTTCATTAAACATAACTCCCCGCTTCCGGCCCAATACCCAAGAAGCTCGGCCCAAGTCATCCGAGTCCAGGGCCTGGAAAGACTCGCAAGGGCGAGACCTCGTGACCGGAGCGCTGGTCGACTATCGATTCAACCATGTCCTGATAAAGCCCGAAGACGGGCAAGCCATCGAAGTGGCCACGGATCGTCTGAGTGAAAAAGACCTCTGCTACCTGGCTGCAGCCTGGGGAATTCCGGCGGAATGCACGTTAAACACCGATCTCCAGTACAGTCGCAACTGGGTCCCCTTAACCATGACCTGGAAGGCCAGTGCCCTCTGCCACAAGCCTCTCTACTTTGAACAGATTCAGTTGGAACGATACGGTCACACTTCAGGCCCCTGGAGCCAGCCGTTTCTTTCTGGTGGCCATTTCATCCTGAACATTGCCGCCTTACCCTACAAGATGGGCATAAATCCCATGAATGAATGTCAATACGCGCTGGGCTACTACCGCCCAGGCAGTTGCGCCCCCTGGCTCCTTTCTCCCATTCCGTTGAGTCTGCAAGGTGCAGCGGCAGAAGCCGGAGCCATTTTTGGCGGAGGTGCATTATTCCCGTAATCGAGTGATCGATTCTCAAAGGCCCCAATTAGTTACGTTCTTTGGGAGCGATTGGTGCAACGGCGTGGCACAACCTGTTATTGTGTCACGCCGTTTTCCTTTTATCGACTTCTGGGACAATCTCTCAGTTGCCAGCACAGCGGCCAGCACCGCATTGCGGCAATCCACAGCCGGCAGCCGGTAATCGAGCACTCCCGGCAGAGACCGAATGGTGGCTGTGAGCTGCCGGCACGCTAAACAGCTTAACCATCTGATCACTTTGGCATTGCGGACAGCTGGCTGTTTCATCCCCACGAACCAGCACCTCAAATTCATGCTTGCACTGCTGGCAAGCGTACTCGTAAATCGGCATCCGTGGTTCCTCGATTGTCTTGGTGGCAATTTGTGTCAAAATAGCGACGGTTGCCATTAACCTCCATTCTAAACTGCGCTGTGTTCCCTTCCAAGTCGCATTCCAAGAGGACCCGGATGATGTCACAACTAATCTTAACACGCGATGAGTCACGACAAGTTGACCAGCGTGCCGTTGAGCAATGGGGAATTTCCAGCCTGGTGCTAATGGAAAATGCAGGTCGGGCGGCAGCCGATGGACTTTGCCAGCTCAATGCCAAGGCCGAACCGGTCAGCATCTTCTGTGGAAAGGGAAACAACGGAGGCGACGGATTTGTCATGGCCCGGCATCTTCAGTTGCGTGGTCTGCCAGTTCAAGTCCTGGTATTCCATGATCCCCAGGACTTTTCAGCCGACGCACTAGCCAACTTCCTGATCCTGAAACAATGCGGTATTCCCTGGCATGCCATCTTAGATCTGCCTGAGCCCGACAACTGGCAGCTGCGCCTGGATGAAACCTGTCATGATTCGGCCTGGCTCGTTGACGCCTTACTGGGAACCGGCAGCAGTGGACCTCCTCGCAGCCCGTTAGATCACGTGATCCAATGGATGAACCAGTCGGCTGCCCAACGACTATCGCTGGATGTGCCCAGTGGTCTCGATTGCGATACTGCGGAAGTGACTGGGGTGGCCATCCGGGCAGATCAAACTTTCACTTTTGCGGCAGCCAAACCAGCTTTACTGATGGAGCATGCTGCGGACCACGTGGGGCACCTTGAGGTTTGCGACATTGGCCTGCCGCAGTCCTTGCTCGAGACTTGTACGAATCGATAGCAGGCCGGTTCCAAGAGATCTGCTGAGCATTGCAAGGCGCCAGCGTTATGATTTCTCGGTGCTGGCGGCCGGTGGTTCGTACTTGAAATCCTGCCACTTCATGGCGCGGCGAAAAGGTTCCACCCGGAGGATAACTTCACCATTATGAAACAGGCGAACGGTTCCATTTGACTCGCTAACCACCACGGCAATTGCATTGGTCTGCTTGCTAATCGCGGCACCTGCCCAGTGCCGGGCTCCGAGGCCTTTGGAGAGAGTCAGGTTCGCATGTGGCGCATCGACCAGCCGACAGGCCTTGTCAACCGTTCCATTGGCTTTCACGATGAAGGCTCCATCGAGTTGGGCAACCTCTTTCATCGCTTCTCGAACTCGCGGATCATGCAGATCTCGTTCAGTAGCATTGTAGCCACGAACCGGATCGAAACCGGCCGGATGGCTGTGGGTTAACACTTGACGCGTGTCTCCCACCACGAACATGGTACCGACGGGTTTTCCTTCCCGTCCTTCCCGACCGATATCGACTGCCAGGTCAAGAACGAGTTTCAGGGTCTCCAGCGGCACCCGTGTCTCCAACTGCCGTAAATCACGGACAGTCAGTCTTCCCAGGTGTTCATCCAGCTTGATGTAACTTAAGGAATCTATCTTTCCCTGTTCAAACCCACTATAGATGGCAACGACGGCAGCACTGGGAGTAAGAATATCATCGGCCACGCTTTCCAATAGCGCTTGGGTCAGTTTTTCAAGAACAGGAGCTTCCTCACGCCCCAGTAAAACCGCCGCCAGTCCGGCTTCGGTCGCTCCAACCAGTTTATCTTCGTGGTCTGCTGCCACTACGATCATGGTCCCGTCGGCTTCTTTCAGCAGTTTACCCCAGTCAGTCGGAGCCTCGAGCATGATTAGAATCGCATCACCCTGGAATGCTTCACACAATTGTGTCCCCATCGACACCATGGAAGCAAATTGAGCTGTGAATCGATGTGCTTTCATACCCTTAGCCAGCTAGAAATCCAGTTTACCCTGAAGGCCATCCACGCTGATGACAGCCGATCACGAGCTCCTTCCCACCTTGCTGCAGCTGGCCGACGGCAGACCAGCTATCTCGATACTAAGAGGTTTAGCCGGTAACCGCAAGATCCGATCGACCAAACAAAAACGCCATTCGGCAAAAGCCGAATGGCGTCGCTATATAAATCAGGCTGCCCTCGACAAACCTTTGTTGAGTTATCCTTCGCTCAACTGGCTAGTCCTGGCTGGCACTGGAAATCTCGCCTGCTAAAGAGGCTGGCTGGTAACCGGGCCGGGCACCAAACATCCGCTGGTTGTAAATTGCCAGGGCATGCAGTGCGTGTCCCCGGGGACCAATTTCCCATTCATGGGAGCGATGCTCGTACATGAGACTCGACAAGTAAGCAGCCGCTTGCACAACTCGGGGATCCCTTAACTGCTCCTGGCTCACCGAATAGGCCATCCATTCCAAGGTATGACCGGTAGTATCCATACGTCGATCCTCGTCACCCCAGTCACCGCGGCCTTCGAACCAATTGGCACTGAAGCTGCCGTTCTTGTTCTGCAGTCGGAAGGTGTAGTCGTGAAAATCTTGAATGTACTGATGGGCCCGTGACCATTGACCGTTCATGGGCTCGCCGCGCTGCTGACGCTTACCTACTGCATAACTCAATCCCATCAGGCGATGGGTACCACCGCAGGCAGCTCCAATCACCGATTGTTTCAATTCTTCCTGGATCAGACGCTGGACACTCCATGATTCACCCAAGTCATTTTCCCAGGTAGCGTCAGAGGGTAAGTAGTGAGCCAGGCCAATGAGCTTGAATGTCAGTTCCGTCTCAACTCGGCAGGAAGACTGCTCATGACGAACCAGATCCATCACCGTAAAATCTTGCCCGCCAACTTTCATCGGGTAATTTGATTTGACCCGGGACTGCGCTAACATCGACAAAAACTGGCCTTCATGGCCTTCCACACCCACCCCCTGGCGGGTACGCAACTTCCCGTTCCGCGTATAGAAAATTCGCTGGCCATAGCAGGGCTGATTCCAGCATAGCCAGCCAATGGCATTTACCTTTTTACTGTTGGCATAAACCTCGGTATCAACTCCGTAGGCGATCAGCGTATGCATCACGGACCATGGACTGCGGTCCGCTACATTGATCGTCTTCGGGTAATAGGTGTCAAGCGTGCGACGAATGTTCGCACGCAGTTGGTCCAATTGTTCCGCAGTTACCACTGGGAGTGCCGGTTTATCGGCATCCGGCGTTACCGTTTGATTGCCTGGAGCTGTTGCGGTCGTCTCGCGCGGTTGCACTTCAGCCTCGGGGACTCTGGGCAGCCCCGGTACGGAAACGGGCGACCGGTATTCATTTCTTTCTCGTTCTTCACGACTTTCTCGCAACCGTCGAAAAGGACCGCGCGCAAGCAACTGGTTATGCAGATCACCCACCGTGCCCGTCACCTCTGGTGTCGGGTTAGTAAGTAGCGATTGCATGTCATCCGCCTTTGTTTCCTGCAGCCATCCAAGCGTCACAATTAAGCAGCCGGCAACCAGAGTTAATAAGAGCGTCTTACGTGTCATCACATTCGTATCCTTGAGGCGAGGTGTTTATCGATAACTCCACTACGACTCCCTCCCTGAGACAGTCGTACTCTCTTGTATCGGACAGTCAAAAGAGGAAATTCCTGCCTCAAATATGAACTTATGATTCTAGCGACCGATCGGTCTGCAAGTAGGTAAACTCTACTGATTGCAGCAATCAAACCGGCTCGGCAATAGATACGAGGCCACTGTCAGCAAAGGTCGGCAAGAGGCAAGAATGCCTCCGGAAGCCTAGAACCAGTGCCAGGGCCAGTAGCGGCGGGCGATAACAGGCGCGGAAACTCGAGGCTCCCGACCTTGGACAAATTCACGCCAGGCAGAAATATTGTGCCCATAATCTCGTCCCGAAACAGCCTGCAAGGATTGCATACCCGCATGTTGCAGAGCGGGGTCATTCGCATTGAGTGCCGTGGCCAGCGCTTGGACTACTTCGGGATTACGAAATCGGGCCAGGCCACGCGTGGCAGCCAGTCGCACGTCGGTATCCGTATCAGAGTTCAACGTTTCGATAAGCTGACGCACAGCCTCCGTGCCACCTCGCCTGCTCCAGGCCTCACAGGCGACAATCCGCACATCAGCCGCTGGATCCTCAATCGCCAGTCGCAGCCCCTCTTCCGCTTCGATAACCGGAAAGGCTGCCAGCGTCTTTACTACCTCGGACCGTAATACCGGATTCACCTCTCCACGCACACTTACAACTAACTCTTGAACGTGTCGCCGTTGCACATCAATACCCATCTGTGGAGCATCTTCAGCCAACGTTTTTAACTGTGACAATTGCTGTTGGAAACTGGCCGCCACCTGGTCGTCCGCAGCCATCTGCTGATGGTGAATCGGATTCCAAGTAGCCGGATTCTGCCAGTTGCACTGAGGCAAACCGCATCCGATCGCTAAGACCAGGATGAATCCCGCGCAACAGCAGGCCCGTAAATACACTCTTGCCATTAAGCTACTCTCCAAAATATCCGTCTCAAATGTGTTCACAACGGCCACCAACGTCGGCCGGGGGGGTTCTGGAGGCGAAACTGTAGCAAAAAGGGAAAGCCGCAACCAGAGGAATCAAGCCAGCAGGCAGCGACTGTTAAACTGGCTAACCCAGCAATCGCTCCTGCCCGGCAAGAGTCTCTGCCAGCCAGCAAAGCCCCTTTAGGGCCTCTCTGCGGCCTCAGGGCTTTTCCGCTGCGCCACGACCGCTGTCACCCAGCTGACGTTCCGGCTAACAGCAGCGTCGCCTGTCCCGCTTCCTTGACCTGCAACTGCCGCTGCAGCCGGGCCGGATCAACTTGAGTACCCCGTTTCTTAACTTCCAAACGATCAATCTTTCGCTGCCGCTGCAACCAGGTGGCAGCCGGTTGCAGCGGCTAGTCAGCAATAATCTTGTAATCCAGAACTACTCAGCAGGTGAGGCATTCCTTAACAACCGGCTAGGGGTTCTCGAAAAACGGTTACTTGCAGTAATTAGCAAACCGCTTCATCATACAGCGATGGACAGCAAGGTTAAATTATTGGGACTCTATCTTCATCTGGCGCAGGCCGCTGAAATACGCCAACAGCTTCATGTGCGCGATAAGCTGTTCATCATTGCCGGTATGATTGCGGTTCGTTTAGAACTGCCCACAGTGGCAGCCTTTTGCCGTCACGAAGTGTTAAGCCACAACCGACAGCATCTCATCGCTCGCTGGCAGGATCTAAGCACGGCTCTGCCAGCAGACGATTTCGACTCGCTCCTAAAACAACTGCAAAGACGCTTTCCCCAGGAAAAGGCTGAACAGATGCTGGTTACCCTCGGGATCGAGATGGGACAAGAGTGGGAAACCTACTATTCAGCTGAAGAATATGCAGCCTCGGTCTTGAACACAACCGTCGACCAGTTGCAAGAAATCTACCAGCGAGAACAAGCCGATCCGGACGCCGACTGATGGAGATCCTGGAATGGCTGAAACCGCCAACGGACGTTTAGCATGACCATTTCCGACAGTTCGGTAACCAAACTCTCCATCCAGACCACGGACGCCTCTTCCTGGGCTAACGCTGCCAGCAGCCTGGCAGCAAAGACAGGGGAACCATACCGCTCACAATTACACAACGATGCCAAGGCGGCGATGCGTTCCCTGAAACCAGAGACGTTTCATTTCCTGCAAGCTAAACGCCAGTCTCACACGGTGGGCCTTGCCTGGGGCCAGCACTTGCCCGGACGGATGGGCCAAATCCGCAACGTGATACTGGCTCAAACAGAAACCAGTCAAACCGCCCGGCAATTGATCAGTGCCTTGGACCAGCAATTTGGGAAGGAACGGATAGCCTTCTCGATGATGGCTCTAGAAGAATCACCCACCATTGCGAGTCAGTGGCTGGAGACTTGCGGCTACGAGTCCCTCTGCCATGTTAAGACCCTCTGCCAGCTACTACCCACAACAAATCCAGCAACTCCATCGTCTCTTGAATTTATCTCAGGCGCTGAAAACCAGCGAGCAGAACTGGCTGCCATTATTAAAGCCACTTATCGACAGAGTCTCGACTGCCCCAAACTTCAGCAACTGCGATCCATCGACGATACGCTCGATGGCTACCAACAGCAGGGGTTGATACCCGTGAACGGCTGGTCATTTGTCCACCATGGTAAGGCCCCGGTCGGTTGCCTGTTAATGACTGCCTTCCCGGGAGAGAGTTATTGGGAATTAACCTACCTGGGACTGATCCCTAAAGCTCGCGGGCAAGGCTGGGGCACCCAGATCCTCCAGCAGGCCTGCTCGCGGGCCGCTGAAAGTGGTGCTGACATGTTAATCACGACAGTCGATCAGGCCAATCAGCCAGCTTTAGCCATGTATGAACAATTCGGCTTGATGACCGTTGACCACAACGAAATCTATGCGAAACGGATCAAAACTGCTGCCAGTAACGAGATTGCCGACTGCTAGACGTCCCTGGATCGAGAGGGAAGGGGAGTGGGGTCCAAGCGTTGGACAGGTTTTCCACCACTCTGCCATCAGCCGAAGGGGATTTTTTTTCTTGCTCTCGGTGGCGTCGACCCGGGCAAATTCTCGCTAGATTTCGCCGACCTGCTTGAGACCTTCAAGAAAAATGCGCGAACCGTCAAACGGGTGGTTTGACAGGATTGCTAGCAAGCGTACAATCGGCATCCTCGTTGACAAGAAGTCAGTCTGAGTCGCTCGTTCGATTGCGGCCATCGGATAACCGCGTCGACCAAGAAACGAACGACTACATTAGCATATGGGACAGTTCCACGAGGCATCGGCCGACTGGTGGATCTTCCCAGCGACGCTAATGGAAGGCATACAAGGAAAGTTCAGCAAGTGTTTAAAGACGATAGGGAAATCGTATCGGCAATTCGTAGCAAACTGGTCGAGCAGCTCGGCAACGAACGCTTTGAATTGTGGTTTGGTGACCAGGTTCAGTGGAAACTGGTCGATCATCGGTTGCACTTGCAGGTACCAGACCATTTTTCTGCCGAACGATTACGACGCAGCTTTCACAAGATTTTGCTCGACCTGATCGCTACCCAATGGCCCGATTCAGAGGGTGTCAAGTACGTGGTTTCGTCACAACCAAAGTCCCTTGAACCGGAAGATCCACGGGCAGCGGACCCGGTTTCTAGCAGGGACCAGCAACCGGCGCTGGCGGATCCTAGAACGAGTCCGCAGCGCAAAGTCCGCAACTCCCGTTCGAAACAATCGGCTGGCTTTGCCCGCTTTGACGATTTTGTCGTCGGACCAGGCAGTCAAGTTGCCGTCACTGCTGCCGAGTCCATACCTCAACGTCTCGGACGAGTTTCTCCCTTGTTTCTCTATGGACCTTCGGGAACTGGAAAAACTCATCTTCTACAATCGATTTGGAAGTCGGCCCGCAGTCACGTAAAGCGTCAGAAGGCCGTCTTCATGACTGCCGAGCAGTTTACCAGTGGTTTCCTGGAAGCCTTGCAAGGCAGTGGCCTGCCGAGTTTTCGTCGCAAGTATCGCGACACGGATTTACTGATCATCGATGACATTCAGTTCTTCATCGGCAAACGAGCCACGTTGCAGGAAGTTCACTACACAGTTGACACTTTGCTGAGGAATGGAAAGCAACTGGTCTTGGCCGCCAATCGCCCGCCGGCCGAGTTAACGCAAATGGGCCCGGATTTGACCGCTCGCATGTCGGCGGGACTCGTCTGTTGCCTGGAGCCAGCCGATTTGGCCACCCGGTTGCAGATCGCCAGGCAGTACACTCAACAGCGTCAAGTGCAGCTCTCCGATGCAGTCCTGCAACTGCTGGCCAGCCGCATTCGGGGAGATGCCCGTTACCTGCAGGGTGCCATTCATCGCTTAGAAGCCATGATGACAGCTTACCAGCAGACGATGACGGTCGAAGTTGCCGAATCGGCTTTGGCGGACCTGTTTCACACGACGCGGCAGGCCGTCCAACTGCCAGATATTGAAAAAGCAGTCTGTACCGTGTTTGGTCTGGACGCCAAGACGCTGCAATCGAACCGTCGCAGCAAATCGGTGAGTCATCCTCGCATGTTGGCGATGTGGCTGGCCCGCAAGTACACCCGGGCTGCCTACGCTGAAATTGGTGAGTTCTTTGGACACCGGGCGCACAATACCGTGATTTCAGCCCAACAGCGCGTGAAAACCTGGCTATCGCGGGGAACGCAGATCCACACGTCGCAAGGCAACTGGCAGGTGGAAGATGCTGTTCGACGTGTCGAAGCGTACCTGATGACAGGCAGTTAGTCTGATTCCGGCAGCTGGTCTCAAGTCAGCTTGGTTTGCCCGGGTCGTGCCACGTCCGGGATTTCCACATCGCCCCAGGCATAATTGCTAGGCGCCAAATGCTGCTTTGAATTAAACATCTGTTCACTGGTGATTTCCTGTCCCGTGTAACAGGCTTCCCGGCCCATGATCGCCATCAGGGTACTATCGGTCATGTATTGACCGTTATTAATCGTATTGCCTGAACGGATAGCAGCAAACAGTTCCTTGTGCTCCACGTTGTACATACTTGGCTTCGGACCACGGTAACGCCACTGCTCAGCACCTTCGCTTTCGACCGTATTTCGAAGGATCATGGCCCGCCCCTTGGTGCCGAGTACGTAATCTTCCACGTTGTTCTTACAGCCAGACATTTGGCGCGTGTAGGAAAACGTCTTGCCACCATTCTCCCATTCGTAGCAGATAGCAAAATGGTCAAAAATATGGCCCCATCTTTCGTCGGTACGCATCTCTCGTCCACCCAGACCGGTACACTTCAGGGGAGGCTTATCTCCCATCAGCCAAACCGCCTTATCCAGGCTGTGGATATGCTGTTCGACAATATGATCACCAGACAACCAGGTGAAGTAGAGCCAGTTACGCATCTGGTACTCCATCTCACTCCAGTTTTCCTTGCGACCACGGTGCCAAAGGGTACCGGTAAGATAATTCTCTTGAACCGCCACGATATCCCCAATCGCCCCATCCTGAATTCGCTTCATGGTCTCGCGGACACCGTAGTCATATCGCCAGCACAATCCGGAAACGAGGTTAAGGTTCTTTTGCTTAGCCACCTTGACGGTCTCCGCGACACTGCGTAACCCGGGCCCATCAACGGCAACCGGCTTCTCGCAGAAGACGTGTTTCCCGGCGTCGATGGCAGCCTTCAACTGCATCGGGCGGAAATGCGGGGGCGTGCAAAGCAGCACCACGTCCACGTCGGTCGCAATCAACTGCTTGTAGCCATCAAACCCGTGGAAACTCTGTTCCGGGGTCACTGCAAACTGTTTCCCCAGGTTTTTTTGAAGCACATTGCGAGAATGCTCGAGGCGATCTGGAAAAGCATCCGCCATCGCGGTCAACTGGATATTAGGCTCCGCCCGCATGGCATTCACCGCAGCACCACTACCACGACCGCCACAACCGATCAAACCCACTTTCAGAATATCCGAACCGGCAGCATGTGCAGGTGTTGCCCAAGCCGTGGCCAAGGTTCCTCCCACGACAGCCACAGAAGAATCTTTCAAAAACTTGCGGCGACTTGCCGGTTGCTTGGGGGTCGATAGGCTCATCAATTGCTCCTCGTGAATATAGAGAATGTCCGTTTAATGATTCTACTAGATTCCGCCGGCCTCAAGCCAACGGTTTGCTGTTCAAAACGACCGCGGGCGGTCTTTGAGCGAACCGTAACATGATAAACGCCACCATGCCCGGATTGCAAGTTTAGTCAAGCTGGCTCGCCAGTCGGAGCTCAACTCGGTTGGCTAAATTCAACGAATTCGGCTTATATAGCGGATGAAATCTGTATCAAATTTCTGCAGGTCTCCACCAAAAACAGCCTTAAATTCGCTCAGACGGCGGGCCTCATCGGCCGGGGTCAAGGGAGGTTGAACAGCCAATTTGCGCAAAAAGGTAACGTACTGATCTTTCCTGGTCCGCAACAGGAAGTAATTCAATGCCCAAGCTTCTGCATAAGCGCTGGCCGCCAGAGCGGGATCCCGAAATCGCTGATCGGTCGACAACAAAGTCTGCAGTGAATCCCCTGGTCGTTGCCGCAAATACTTGCGGAAATTGAACAAATTAACGCGATTGACTCCCCCCAGTGTTCTCCATCCCTTGGTACTCTTGAGGTCAGGTGTTTCAAAGAAGATCGCCATTCCTTCACTTACCCAAAAAGGATTATCTGCATATCGTTGCTGCAGGCCGCTGTTGTAAGCCAACTGATGAGTCGCCTCATGGACGACTGTGGCAACCGTCCGTTCGGCCGCTGGTTGCGAGAGAACGCGATTGATATGGCTCGCGGAACTGAATCGCTGCGGGCCCCCTTCCAACCCTTCCACGCCGGTTAGATCATAGGCAAGGGTTCGGTTGGTACGCATGTTGTAATAGCCAATAGCGGCTGTCGCGGCTGTTCCTAAATCAAGTCGGCTATACTTCAGATAGGTCTGTCGATCTTCAAAAACCATCGCAACCAGCGGATAACGAGGTTCGTGCAGCGTGATACCCGCTGATTTCCAGTAGCCATAAAACGCCCGGTAGAGGCGCTCATAAAGAGCACCACACCATTGTGCGTAAGCTTTCGAAGTGTTGTAACAGATCAGGAAATGAGCCGTTTTATGAATACGAAAACCGGCTGGCATTTCTTTCACTAACTGAGACGACATTTCCGTTTGGGACCATGGCAGCGCTTCCTGAGCCAATCGTTTACGCTCCTGCAATTGCTCTGGCTGAACAATCCAAAGTGCGCCATCACGAGCGACGAACAAGAGGCCTCCATCCTGCGCCTCGACGAGGATCTCACCCGTCAGACGCGTCAACTTGCCGTCTTGCTTGACGGTAAGCTGCTCGGAAGCCGCAATCGGCTGAACGGGCTCAAGAACTGCGCTCAACAACAGGCACGTCAGGAACGTGACAGAGATTGCCTGAATTATCTCGACTGGTCCGCTTCGTTTTGCCACCACAAAAGGTCTCCAGGGGGTGAAGGCTCCACCATTGTAAGCCGGTCACCAGAGTTGGAACCGTCTTTTCTTGTTGAGACAGTCATTTCACTGAAAAGCCTGGTCTCTTTTGCCTAGTTGCTCGAGCGAACCGGCCCTGCCGACTTTCCCGTATCATCGCTGACAGACCACTCTTCTGTAAAGCGAGTCAGATAGTGCATGATGCTGGCAGCACCACTAAAGCCAATCACGCGTTCATTGAGATCCATCTGTTTGGAACGTACTCTGCCGGCATCCAAATCGAACTTAATGGTCCCGTGCTGTAATCGTTGAATCAGCTTGGACTGTATTTTAGGATCTCGAATCGGTGTTAAGACTTGAGTTGCTACTTTAATGGTAGCCACCCCTGTCTGGACTTTTTGCAGCGTATAAAGCTGCCTGGTTTGGATCCTTTTGTAACGGCCGTCAGCAGTGGCAATTCGCAGTTCATTGGGAATGTACCACTTCTGACCGACCTTGACCGGTCGGTCTGGCAACGGAACTGTCAATTCACCGATGCCTGGATTGAAGTGCGGCTGAGCACTTTCTCGCCCCAGGATGACACCCTGGGGACTGATTGTAATGGTGGCCAAAGAAACTCCGATCGTCTTGGCAACATTTCGATAGAGCTCATGCGGTTGCTCGTCGGATTCACTGTCAAAACGTATCTCGGGTCGGCCAGTCACCTTTTGCCACATATTGGCTTTATCGACATAGTGCAAAAACGTAATGTTGCCGCGCTTATCAACAGCCGTGATTTTCCAACGGCGGATGGAAACACTACGGGTCTCCACGATTTCTGCCGTACCTTCGATCTTGGTATCCATCGTTACCAGATGAATCACTTTAGAAAGAATCTCTTCTCCTGGCTCAAAGCGGTATTTGAGTTCAAACCGGGTACCGCTTAATACCTGAGTCGACTTCTCAAGTTGTGCTGAAGCTGGCTTTTGGGCCCAGGCTGGCTGAAGCTGGCTGCCTAGCAGGCTCAGCATACTACAGATAAGAATCCAGGTCCTGCCGCCGCGTCGTGGCAAACAATCGCTCATGCTGCTTCCCTGCTTTAATTCCCAAAAGGGCCGTTCAATCCTTGAACGTTGAATCCATTAACGGCTGGCCTTAATGCTTCCGGCCGCGAATGATGCCTCCCCAACCAAGCTTTTCACGTAACGTAGCGTAATCATCCTGACCAGCAACTTCGAGCATCTTGAATCCAGATTCTGCCCGTTGCACACGAACCCGATCTGCTTCAGTCACTGACCCTAACACCACACCATCGACCACAACCGATGTCCCCTCATGCGGAGCATGTACCGCCATCTCGTAAATACGTTGCGCCGTGTCAACAACGGGGCGAACGGTGAGTGTATGCGGGCTAATGGGGACAATGACAAAGGCCTGCATATCCTTACGCAAGATCGGCCCGCCAGCTGACAAGTTATGAGCAGTAGAACCGACTGGCGTACTGATAATTAAGCCGTCGCAACTATAAGTAGTTGCCCATTCTGAGTCAACGTAAAGATCAACGTCCAGCAAAGAAAACGGCGGCCCGCCCAGTACGGCAACTTCGTTCAATCCGAGTTGCGTCCAACAGGGCTGGCCGTCCCTGAGTAAGGTACACTCGAACATCAAGTGTTCCACGACCTGACATTGTCCGGCAACCAGTTTCTGGAGCGCCGCTTCGAGTTCATCGGGAGAAATGGCAGCCAAAAAACCCAGCCTACCCAGATTGACTCCCAATACGGGCCTTTGATCGAACTGCATTTGCCGAGCGGCTCGTAACATGGCTCCATCGCCACCGAGGACAATCACCAGATCGGCATCGGAATCTTCAAACGATCGTTGGAACGAGAAATCCTCCCAGATGATTTCCAGGTGATTGCTGAGAAGAGGCCGCAACGTATCGAGTTGCTGGCACACGCGCTCATCGGTCTCTGCACCCAACAAGACTGTCCGGGGCCGAGTACGACCCTCGGTGACCCAGGCAGGTGGATTCGGCGGCAAAGATTCTGCTTGTCGGTTCACCCTAGCAACATCCAATCATTCTGTCAGTCCAGCGTCTGAGAGTCTTCTACGTTCGGCCATTTCCCGACAGGCAGCAGCGATCCCTACTTGATCGAGTCCCAGGTCCGCGAGCAGTTCAGTGCGATCACCATGCTCGACAAATTGATCTGGAATCCCCAGTCGCTTGACGTGCTGCGTATCGATATTGGCTTGGTTGGCAAATTCCAGCACGGCACTACCAAATCCACCCATCAAGGCTGCCTCTTCGACAGTCACGACAAACGGTGCCGTTCGCAACGCCCGCCCAATTAAATCTTGATCCAGAGGTTTGACAAAGCGAGCATTGATGACGCCGACGTCCATTCCCTCTTTGCGTAATTGTTCGCTGGCTTCCAGGCAACCTGACAGCAGGGTTCCCAGGCAAATGATCATGCCATCATCGCCCCAGCGCATAATCTCGCCTTCCCCAACTCGCAGCGGGGCAGCGGGCCGCTCGATTTCAACGGCGCCCGTTTTCGGATAACGAAGACTGCAGGGAGCATCGACATGCAGAGCAAGATCCAACATGCCCGACAAATCTCGAGCATCTCCGGGAGCCATCACAACCATGTTGGGGAAGACTCTCAAGTAAGCCAGGTCATGGGTCCCGTGATGGGTCGGTCCATCCGGTCCGGTCAGTCCAGCACGATCGAGCATGAAAGTAACGGGCAGTCCCTGGAGTGCTACTTCCTGAAAGATCTGGTCATAACTGCGCTGCAGGAAAGTACTGTAGATATCAACAATCGGTCGCATCCCTGATTTAGCCATACCGGCAGCAAATGCCACGGCATGTGCCTCACAGATCCCCGTGTCAAAGAAACGATCGGCAAACGCGTCACGAACTGCCTCGAGTTTATTTCCCTGGCACATGGCAGCTGTCAGGACGGTCACTCGTGCATTCTTCTCCATCTGCGAAAAAATAGCTTCGCTGGCAAAATGTGTGTACGTTTTCCCGGCAGCCGCCAGCTTTACATTGGCCAAACCATCCTCATTTTCAAATGCCGGTGGCGTATGAAAAAACGCCGGATCTTCTTCTGCCGGCTTGAAACCATGTCCTTTTTCAGTCACCACGTGCAAAAGCGTGGGGCCGTCCAGGTCCTTAACCATGTTCAAATACTTACGCAGTAATTGAACGTTGTGCCCGTCAATGGGACCGATATAGCGGAAACCGAGTTCTTCAAACAGCATGCCACCATGCATACCCGCTTTGATTGCCTCTTTAAGCTGTGCAAAAAAACGTTCAGCCGGATCGCCAAATAAGGGCACTTTGTTGAGTATCTTACTGGCATCACGTTTAAGCCCGGTATAGAGCGAACCGACTCGAAGGCGGTCCAGGTACGAGCTGAGTCCGCCGACGCGCGGGCAAATTGACATCTTGTTGTCATTGAGGACCACTAGGAGCTTTTTCTTGAGCCCTCCCAAGTTGTTCATTGCTTCATAAACAATTCCAGAAGGAAAAGCCCCATCGCCAATCACGGCAACCGCCCGACGATCGACCTGGTCCATCAACTCATCACCAACCTTCATCCCAAAGACCGTCGAGAGGCTGCAGCCAGCGTGCCCGGTCATAAAAAGATCGTATTCACTCTCCGCTGGATTCGGATATCCCATCAAGCCATTCCTGGTCCGCATGGTGGCAAATTCGTGATACCGGCCTGTTACCAGCTTATGTGGATAAATCTGGTGTCCCGTATCCCAGATGAGGCGGTCGTGGCGAAAGTCGAACACACTGTGCAAGGCCAGGCAAAGTTCCACGACACCCAGATTGGAGGCAAAATGAGCTGTTCGCTGATTCAACAGCGAACAAAGAGCATCACGGATCTCATCTGCCAATTGTTTCAGCTCTGCAACCGTCATCGTGTGCAGGTCCGCGGCAGATTCTATTTGAGAGAGCAAGGGATGCATCTGCTTAAGTGGTCCTTTCTAACACGTAGCGAGCCAATATCTCTAAACCTTGTGCACGTTCTCCAAAGGGGCCTAGTGCCTGACACGCTTCGTCCACAAGTTGGACAGCTCGTCGTTCACTTTCCTTTACTCCTAGCAAGCCAGGAAAAGTGAGCTTCTGATGCTCGTCGTCTTTTCCTGTTCTCTTTCCCAAGTTACTTTCATTTCCAGAAAGGTCCAGCAAATCATCGGTAATTTGAAAAGCCAGTCCCAATTTCTCCCCATACGTATCTAACCGCTGGTATTGTTCATCGCTGGCACCCCCCACCAGGGCACCAATTCTCAGGGACACGCGAAACATAGCTCCTGTCTTACGTGCATGGATCGATTCCAGAAGTTCCAGGTCAGCCAGCGTCGAAGCCGCTGCCAGGTCATCAGCCTGGCCGCCAACCAGTGCGCACGCGCCAGCAGCCT
>JAYGDG010000186.1:0-4004 GCA_046583015.1 Pirellulaceae bacterium
GGTAGTTTCCAGAAGTCAGCAAAAATGCGTTGCGATTCAAGCCGTTTTGAGTAGCTGGCACCGGCGTCATTTTCTCCATAGTCATGGTCATCCCAGGTTGCCAGGATAGGACAGGTCGCGAGTAATCCGGAGAAGCCGGGATCCGCTCCTAGCTTGTCATACTTGGCCTTCATGACCTTCATGTCGGTTGTGTCGGCGTAGATATTGTCGCCCAGGAAAACAAACATCTCTGGCTGCGTGCTTTGAATAGTCTTGAAGATGGGCATCGGTTTGTCCTGCTTGATGCAGGAGCCAAACATGATGCGTGAGAGGGGTTTGAGTGCCGGGTCTTTCAGTTGCACCATCCGCTTGTGCATCTTGGCTGCCAGCGTTGCTCGGATGCGAACGTGTTGAGCGTTCCGGGAGGCAATCAGGTTGTTACGTTCGTGCGGGTCGCTCGTTAAGTCGTACAACTCGGCTCGCCCCGGTGAGGCAAAATCTTGCATTAGCTTCCAACCCGGAGTGCGATAGCCTCGCATCTGTGTCTGTGCTCCATGATGCATGCTGTACTCGGCGTACAGGTCATCATTCCAAGGCACGGATTCGCCCTTGAGCAGGGGTGTGAAGTCACGGCCACGGATCGTGATTTCCTTGGGCAGAGCAACGCCTGCCATGCTCAGCAGCGTGGGAAACCAGTCCAGGTTCGAGACGGTCTGGGTGACTTTTGATTTGGGTTTAATCTGGGCTGGCCAGCGGACTGCCGTGGGGACACGTAGTGAAGTATCCCAAAGATTTGGACGTCGGGCAGCGGGGATCTTGGGCCATTGTTGTGGAGGATTCTTGGTCAGTGCATAGACGGCATTGCCCTTGTACCAGACACCATGTTCGCCCAGGTTGTAACCGTGATCGCTCGTAAAGACCACGATGGTGTTGCTGTCGAGTTTTAGTTGTTCGAGTAAAGCCAGCACTCGTCCCACGTTTCGGTCCACGCTCTTGACGGCGGCCAGGTACTCGCGGGTTCGTTTCTTGATGAGCGGGATGTTGAGATTTGGATAGTCGGGATTCGGAATGACGGGATCGAGTTTTTTGAACGGTTCCCAGTCTTCAGGTCGCACGGGCAACCACGCTGCGTGAGGCGCTCGAAAATGGAGCGAGAGCAGGAAAGGTCGCTGTTGGTTCTGCTTGATGAACTCCAGGGCATGGTCCGTGAAGATGTCACAGGTGTAGCCGGCAACTTTCTTGACCGTGCCATCGGTCAGTTCCAGTACTGGATTTTTCGGCGGGCAACCACCGGTACGGATACCCAGGAACGTGTGGTAACCGAATTTTGTCGGATGGTACTTGTCCTTGGTGCCCAGGTGCCATTTACCAAAGAGGCCGTTTCGGTAGCCTGCATTGGCCAGCAATTGGGGCCAGGTAGGAGTTCCTGGGCGCAATCCAAGGCTTGCTTCGGGACCCGGGTTAATCCAGTCGGTGATTCCCATTTCAGTCCCGTAACGGCTGGCAATCAGTCCCACGCGGGCCGGGCTGCAGACGGGCGTGGTGACAAAGCTGTTTGTCAGGTGGGCGCCTTCGTGGAAAATGCGGTCGATATGGGGCGTGATGAAGCGTTTGTCACCGGCGGCATTGACGGCAAACGGTGCCTGGTCATCGGTGTAGATAAAAACGATGTTGGGCGCGGCCAGCAGGCTTTTGCAGCCCAGCAGTAAGAGTGCCGTGATTGAGAGGATTTTGTTCATGGCGATGGTTGCCGATTTTGTAAGGACAAGATGAAGTTAACTAGTCGAGCGGCTTTTTCTCGAAATCGCTGAGGTTCACCCAGCCGGCACGCACCTTTTCCCCTTTCAGGTATCGTTCGTGGAACCTGACATTGCCAGCGTTAACAAATGGAATGGTGTCGAAGTAAGCTGCCTTTCCGGTCAACCGGGGGTCTTGCTGGCCTTTGAGTTTGGCAATCATTTCCGCGGCCAGTTGCTCCTTGAGGCTTGCGAACTTCTTATCCATCGCCAGGTTCCTGACACAATCGGGATCATTGTCGAGGTCGTAGAGTTCTTCTGCCGGGCGTTTACCGAAATTCATCTTCCAGTAATCGACCAGCGTGCCGTCGCGGCGACCATTGAGTAGCAGGGTTTTGGTCGGGCTGCCATCACAGTTGAGGTACCCGGTTTCTGGATTCCCGGCGGGCCAGCGATCGGTCTCGTAATTGTGGATATAAAGGACATTGTCTTTGACGATGCCGCGTATCGGATATCCCCAGTCGTTGGGTCGCCCAATATCATGACGTTCTTTGCCAATCAGGACATGGTCCCGCTGTGGGTTCACCTGGCCCTGTTTTTCACTGCCGATGATATCCATCAGGCTCTGACCGGTGATGGGTTGCATGCCTGCTTTCTTTGAAGTCAGTCCAGCGACGTCCAGGAAGGTGGGCGCAAAATCGGCAAAGCTCACATAGTCGTTGACGACCCGTCCAGGTTTCTTCAGTTGCTTGGGCCACATGATGGCCAGAGGGACATGGTTGGAATAGTCATAAGCCTGTCCCTTGCAGCGGGGGAAAGGCATGCCGTGATCAGAGGTTGCCACGATCAGGGTGTTGTCGAGTTGTCCAGCTGCTTTCAAGTGCTTCAGAATACGTCCCAAGTGAGCATCGTAATGTTCCACTTCGACGGCATAGTCAAGCATGTCATTGCGAACAGTTTCATTATCAGGCCAGAAAGCTGGCACATGCTTTATATCGGAAAGTTTCTTGCCAGCCTTGGCTACGCCGACGCCGTACTGGTAACTGCGGTGTGGCTCAGTGGTGCCATACCAGAAACACCAGGGTTGATCATCTGCAGTAGCCTCCAGGAAATCAGCGAAGTTAGCAGAGTAGTTATTGTTAGAGATGCCACGGATACCCGAGTTCTGTTTCCTGGCAGCGAAGTTCCTGCCGGTAATCTGGCGTCGCTGCCCCTGGGCATTGTTGGCGTTTCCAGGCCCCCAGCCTTTGCCTGTATATCCACAGGCGTAACCGTTGCTGGCCAGAGCTTCGACCCAAGATTTGAACTTGGGTGGAAAGTTGCAGACATGATTACAGGCATCTTCCAGTTGCCAGGAGTTACGGCCGGTCAGGATGATAGCTCGGGAGGGAGCACACTTGGCGTTGGGAGTATAGGCCCGGGTAAAGAGTACGCCGCGGCGGGCGATTTCATCAAAGGAAGGGGTCTTGATCCAGGTGTTTCCATAGACGCCAGCATGGTCGTGTGACCAGTCATCGGCGATACAGAACAGGACATTGGGGCGATCGGCTGCCAGCGAATCGTTTGCCAGCCCGCCTATCATCCAGAACAAGGTCAGTAAAAGCCAGCGAAAATTCTCTTGCAATCGCATTGGGTAATCCTTGCTGGGGAGAAAATCCTGTTTGAAATGGTCGCTTGCTGTGTACGCCAGGGATCTATCGTACCATGTTCGCTGACTGGTTTGGAGAATGAGACAGGTCTGCAACGCAGCTCATTTCTGCGAATTGTGTATTGTCGACGGGGATGAAGTCTCTAGACTGGAAACTACGAATGGGACGTTTGGTTGTTTGATGTTTTGCACGTGTTGGATTGAGAGTGGTAATGGTCGAGAATCGAGTTGAAAATGAAGTGGCGGCGGCTCACAAGGATGAAGTTCAGCGTGGCGAGCGGTTTGAATTTGGTCAGAATTGGCGAGAGTTTCTCAAGACGCTTGATGATGAGCGTATTGCCATTGCGGAATCGTCGTTAAAGGAAATGCTCGGTAAGGAGTCCCTGGAAGGGCTGTCTTTCCTGGATATTGGTTCTGGCAGCGGGTTGTTTAGCCTGGCCGCTCGTCGTTTGGGTGCCCGCGTGCACTCGTTTGATTACGATCCTGAGTCGGTTGCCTGTACGGAAGAACTGAGGCAGCGTTATTTTCCGGAGGACGATGACTGGGTGGTGGAACGTGCGTCGGTATTGGACCGTGATTACGTTCACTCGCTGGGAACGTTCGACATCGTCTATTCCTGGGGTGTGTTGCACCAGACAGGA
>JAYGDG010000234.1:0-6140 GCA_046583015.1 Pirellulaceae bacterium
GACAGATAGCGTCGGCCGTGGACATTATTGTACAGACAGCGCGCTTGCGAGGCGGCAAGCGCAAGATCACGAAAGTATCGGAAATCGTTGGCATGGAGTCAGATACGATTAGCATGCAAGACCTGTTCGTTTTTCAACAAACAGGAATTGATGCTCAAGGAGCAGCGGAAGGTTACTTCGAGTGTACCGGCATTCGGCCTAAGTGTTACGAAAAACTGGTTTCGATGGGAAATCAGTTGCCAACTGATTTATTCACTCGCAAACAACTCACGCCCATGTCGAATTGATTCTTTCAGGAAACCGCGAACCAGTTATCTAAGGGAGAACAAGCTGTGAACATGGTGGCTACCATTTCAATTTTCGGACTGGCCAGCGTCGCGAGCCTTGCAGGCTGGTCGTTGTTCTCAGATGTCTTGTTTCGACGTCGTCACCAAATCCAGGACCGTGTTAGTCGCCATTTTGGTGGAGTGGCCATGCCTCAGGGAGAGGAACTGAATGTTGTACAAGATGTTAGCACACTAGAGGTGACAAAGTCCCAGTCGAAGAAAGAAAGAATACAAGAACAGTTACAGCTAGTGATCGACCAGGCTGGATTGTCGTGGAGCCTGCCGAGATTTATCGCGATGGTCATGATTTCAACAGGACTCGGCGGATTCCTGATGTGGGCTATGTCTCATAACTGGATGTTTGTTCTCATGGCCAGTATTGTTTCGGGCGCTTGTCCAGTTATGTACCTCTTCCGGCGACGAAAAAAACGGTTGCATCGCATGCTGCAACAAATGCCAGATGTGTTTGACTTGATCTGCCGTACAGTACGCGCCGGAAATACGTTTTGGCATGGCGTTAATTCTGTCAGCGATGAGTTCGAGGCACCCATTTCCACGGAGTTTGCGTATTGTCATGAAATGCACAACCTGGGGCTGCCCAGTGAGTTGGCCTTGCGCGAAATGGCCCGACGCACCGGTCTCGTGGAAATGAAATTGCTTGCTGAAGCGGTTACCGTACAGCAACAAGCGGGAGGGAATCTGGTTGAAGTTCTCGACAAACTGACAATGATGATTCGTGAACGCTTTCGAATTCATGGGAAAATACGTACCCTGACAGCGGAAGGGAAAATGCAAGCCTGGGTGCTCCTGGCACTGGCGCCAGCCGTCTTCCTGTTGACGCTTATTTTTAACTCGGAGTACGCCATGGTCCTGATTCAGTGGAACCATTCAGCGTTGTTGGGCGTTGCACTCGCCTTGGAACTGGTTGGTGCCTTTGTGATCAGTAAAGTGGTTCGAGTCGATTTTTAGGTTGTTGCTAAGGGTTCATTAGGAGTGATGCTATGTCGTTGCCAGTCTTAATAATGATCATGTTGATATCGGTCTGTGGTTTTATGCTGTTGACACGGCAAGAAGGTAGTGACGGATTTAAATATCGACACCGGCTAGAACGGTTAAACGACCGTGCGGCAGGTCAACAAGATTCTGGAGACGTTGGCCAAGTTGCTCGTGACACACTCCCAAAATTACGGATCAATTCAGCAGCTGAAGCACTCCCCAAAATGGATCTAAAACAACGTATTAAGGCAGCTGGGTTTTATCGGCCTGGCGCACAACAAGCGTTCTTGGCGGCACGCAGTGTGATGATGGTCATCCCCTGCTTGCTCTGCATGGTCGCCTACACGTTAAGACCGCAATACTTGCAGTTGGAAGTACTGGGTACCATTGCCTTGACGATTTCAGCTTATCTCATGCCTAATATGTGGCTGGACCGAAAGGCAGTTGCACGTCAGCGAGCTCTCCGTAAAGGATTGCCCGATGCAATGGATCTCTGCGTGATCTGTCTCGAGGGCGGATTGGGATTCACGGCAACCGTGCAAAGAATTGCGGAAGTCTTGGGCGCAGTGCATCCAGCCTTGGCACTAGAATTGAAAATTGTCTTTAAGCGAATTCACATGGGAATGCCCGTTGGAGAGGCTTTCGCAGAATTCGGGAAACGGTCCGGGGTCAGTGAGATTAGACAATTGTCAGCGGTCATCGGTGAATCAGAACGCCTGGGAGGAGGTCTGACCAGTTCGCTACGAGGACATGCTCAGGCTCTCAGGGAACAACGAGCACAACGTGCCGAAGAACAAGCACATAAAGCCGCAGTGAAAATCCTCTTTCCTACCGTTGGTTTTATATTGCCAGCCCTGTTTGTAGTTATGATGGGACCAGCAGTGGTACAAATTTTCGAAACACTGATGCGGTAGCAAGTCTCTCCCGGTATCTGCCCCTGCGGCATATCATTATTTGTCTCGCGTTCTCCAGGTTAAACGGGTTGCTCCACGTGTTGTATTTCGCAACACCTGGTATCCCAGTTGGTTCTTTATTGAACATTAAGAATGTGACCAACCAGTTGCTCAACACCTAATAATGAGCCTTTTCCCCGGAATCCTCTGCGTTTCTCTATAAACGATTGATTCATGGCACGGTAGTTGCATTCTCTGCTGACCTGAGTGTGAATGTTTCTCCTCTGAGTTTCTCCTCTTATTTCAAGTGATAGGACGCTATGGTTGCATCAAATCCTAAAAATACTTTGTCGTCAACAATCAGCCGAGATCAACCTGGTTCTGATAGCTTACTTTGGGAATACCTGCCGGTTTGCGTGACCCTGGTAGCACTCTATCAGGATGAAGAAGCGGCAACCATGATTGACAATTTGTGCCGTACCCGACTCACGTCTTTTGCCCGCTCCCGCATTTTCTCACGACTGGCACAGCGCGTAGACGCTGAGGATATCGTTCAGGACACCTTCGAGAGCTTTTTTCGAGGACTGGAGAAGGATCGGTTTCAAATCGACACGAGCTCCGAGCTTTGGAATACTCTTTTGGCCATTTGTGTGAACAAAATTCGCACCCAATCTCAGCATCATAGTCGTAAAAAGCGGTCGTTTCATGCTGAAGAGAGGCATGATGACTTTGGCAGTGGCATGGGCCGGGTTGCTAAGTCGGTAATCGCCTACGAAACGCCCGTCGACGTTGATTCCGTGATTGAGCGACTGCGAAGCATCGTGGGACATTTGGATGCGAAGGACCACGACGTACTGTTGGACAGTTTGAGTGGATCGTCCAATGAGGAGCTAGCCCGCAAACATGATTGCTCTGAACGTTCCATTCGCCGTGTGTTGCACCAGATTAGAGATCGGTTGCAAGCTGAAGGCCGCTCTTAATATTGGGCGTTTCAGGTGGCCCAAGCATATCGGTTCGCAGTTGTTCTCTAAGGAAGAGCGTTTCCCGACGAGCGTTCTGCGAGCTGAGGTGTGAGAACTTCCAAATTGTCTTGGGACTTCTTGGACTGGGGGTTAAGCTGCAACGCTCGTTCATAGTGGTCACGAGCTTGCTCCAGTCGGTTGTCAAGAATCATGGCAAAGGCGATGTTTTCTTCGCATTCTGCCTGCGTACATCCAGCTTGCTGGAAATGATGATTGGCCTGGCTGAATTGGCTGTGACGGGCCTTGATGATACCCAGGATATTATGCGACCGTCGATGAGAATGATCGATCGATAGCGCCTCGCGAAGTGTCTCTTCGGCATCCTGCCATCTGGCTTGCAAATACAAGCTGTATCCATAGTCGCATAAGCAGTCAGGGTTGAGTGGGTTCAAAGTGAGTGATTTTCGAAAACTCTGTTCTGCCGAGGCAAAGTCCCCCAACTTGTCGTAAAGAACACTAAGCCTCCAATGTGCATTCGGATGGTCGGGTGCGTGACGTAGCGCAGCGACATAGGCATTCATTGCTGCTTGGCGTGAGCCTTGTTTCTCGTACATGCGGCCCAGGCCAATCTGTACGTCCGCAGTGTCTGGTGGAGCTGTGCCGTCCGCTGTTGATGTCGTTATTGATTGTTGGGCTGTAGTAGAGCCCAAGTTCGCGGGTTGCAATGAGTGGCAACCTGTTGCCCCAATCGTGATGATGACGATCATTGTTACGCTACGAACATAAGTCATTCTGATAGTCCCTCTGTGGAAGATTTACCGCTAGTGCGGTACCAGAAACTAGTTAGGGTTTCCACCGGTCTTATCACCGGTAAAGGGTTGTTGCAGGCGACGGCGTTCGTTGACTTGCTCACCTTCGACGCCCATCAGTCGGGGGTAATAGATGGCCTTGATAAGCACCCGTTTTTCAGCGTCACGAACGTCCAGTTCGCTGAGTGCTTTCAGAATCGCTTGCCGGCGTGCGATATCAACATCGGCATTCTTGCTAGGTTGGAGAATAACTGGTTGATCTGTCTTACCCATTCGCTTGGCGATACTGACTAACTGTCGCTGGCCCATTTCGTTTAACACGGCGGATTGATACAAAAAGTCGTAATGATAGATCAATAGCCGCATCGGACGAGCAGCTTTGCGGTGCGATTTAACGATCTGTGCCAGACTGTCACCAAGGGGGGGAAAGTCTACAGAATCACTTTGCCACCACCCGCGGTGCTGGAAAGGAGTGCCAAACATTCGCTCCGACCAGTGACTCCACTTGGAAGAAAACAAGTTCACCGACTTTTTTGCAGACAGGTTGTTCGCGCTGTCACTAATGCTGGCAACCTGTTGACCAGAGTCTGTGTTTTGCCTGGCAGGCTCGTCCGCAGCTTGCGAAGAAAAAGAAAGTTCCAGACAAACCGCCAGCAATAAAAAACTAAGACTTGTTGCGAGGAGCGTCTGGTGCCGCATGGTTATGGTCCTGTGAAAAGGGCAAAGTTGTAATCGCCACAATAATCTGTTGAAAGCAGTCAATATTCCAGCAAGGACTGAAAAGACAATGAGAATGTTGATTGTTTTATCGCGAATATCCAAATGGTCCGGAAACCTGCTCTGCTTCCAGACGGATATAGTTGGCAATGGCAGCTCGCTCGGAGGGAGCACTTTCTGGATGATCTTGCAGCCCGTGCGGTCGCTGAATTTGTCCGTACAAAAACATCTCCAGATCCGTTGCGGAATTCACATCCGCACCAGGTAATGGGAAAGTATCTTCCTCATCGATTGCTCCGACTAGCATGGGAGTGACCAGAAGCACTAATTCTTTTTCCTGGCGCTTACCAGTTGTGTTGCGGAATAGCGGCCCAATAATTGGGGCGTCTCCGAGATAGGGGATTCGTTGCGTTGACGCATCTAAGGACACCTGCAGCAAGCCAGCCAGCATGAGAGTTTTTCCAGGCTTAAGTTCGACCGTGGTCTCTACCTTGCGACTGCTAAGACCAGGAATCGGCGCCCCGCCGTTGACTAAAGTCGTTCCCAAAGATGGGTCAATAGAACTTACTTCAGATTTCACCTTCAAACGTATAACATTGCCATGCATGATCGTGGGGAGGAATTCCAGGCCCACGCCAAATCGACGCCACTCAACAACAATGTTACCGAGACCACCAGCAGAAATCGGTACAGGGAATTCGCCGCCAGCAAGGAAGTTTGCTTGTTGACCGTTCATGGCCACTAGATTCGGCTCGGCAAGAATTTTCAGCAGCGAGTTTCGCCGTAACATGCGGAACAGCACTTGCATATCGATGCCCTCAAAGATTGCAATTCCGGTCGTAGCCGGTGTGGGACCAACGGCTAGCAACGAATTCAGAGAGCCTGCATCGGCAATAGACACGCTGTCCGGAGGCAATAACACCTGAGCCGCTGAACCAACTTGCGAAGCTAACGTAGTCCCTCCGTTGCTGAACAGCAGGTCAGATCCGATTTCACGCAAGGCAGTGCGGTTTAATTCTGCGACTTGCACCTTCAACATGATTTGTTGCAGTCCAGGAATGTGCATTAAATTGATGAGTTGTGGCGTCGCAGGTGATCCCTCCGCACCCCCTCTCTGGCCCTGTTCAGCGTCAGCAACCATAGCTCCGTTTGCTGCTTGAGCGTCGTCGAGCTGTTCAGGCAGATTTACGTCTTTTTCCTCCGCCGGCGGTGGGTTGCCACGATTGGCAGTTCCTGCGGTCGCTCCTCTTCCCCCCATGTCGGCTTGGGCAGAAGTCAAGTAAGCCCGTAGGACAGCTAAGATTGATTCGATCTGATCTGCACTGCGGGCTTGACCTTCCACAATGATGTGTTCTCGTAGTTGAGATAGCCGAATGCTTGCGTCCGGGAACAACTGTTGCAAGCGTACTTGGAGCGATTTTAAGTCGTATCCAACCA
>JAYGDG010000298.1:0-8274 GCA_046583015.1 Pirellulaceae bacterium
GGAAAACGATGCCAGCTATTTCGTGGAAAATGTGTTCACCGGCGATCGTGAGAAGAGATCGCTTGTAAGATCTTCAAAGCGGAGGTTGCGTCTCCGTAGCAAGCGGGTCTAGCCACTCGTTGGGGTCTTTCAAGTTGCCCAAAACGCTGACTACGAGGGCCGCGAAGATTGGTTCCAGTTCTTTGAATTCACGGTCTTCTGCCTGGTAGACAAAGAGCAAAGTTTGGGAGGTGGTTCGCAGCGCGATGGTGCGGGCTTTGACGATAAAATCCAGGCAGTAGAATTCCATCTGGTGGCCACCTGCTAGCTGTTTGCCAAAACTACACTCAACCGGTTCCACTTCGATCGGGTCATATTCCGCGCGCATGGCGTTGACCGTTTCCGCAGTCAGGTCTTCGGGTTCCTGGGAGTCCGGGTAAATAGTCAGATTCCAGTAACCGGTGCCGGGGCTTTGCAAGGTCACGGCGGGCGGGTCGCTGCGCGGTTGTTCATCGACAACTTTCCAATTGTCGGGATAAAGGAGCTCAATTCCGTTTTGCTGGTAGGTGCTAGGCATGTTGAAGTGATCCGAGGACTGGTTTTGCAGGCAACTTCCTTTATCGTACCATCTGTTTTTGGCGGGTCAAAGTACGTTGGAGTGGCTTTCTCTTGCCGGGTGTGCTAGGCTGCTGCCGCGCATTTGGCAATTTACTCGAGACAGGGAGGTCCGAGGATTAGTTTGCACCACAAACAAGTTGCCACGGGGGTTGTTCGCTTTAGCCTGCCGGGTCGCTGGGCCATTTGCCTTGCTGGCATGGTGCTGTTAGCCGGTGGCTGTGCGAGTTTCTCTCGCAACTCGGAAGACGCCGTTCGACTTGAATCTCGCCAATTGACATTGCGCGGCAAGGCAGCTTTGCAGCAGCGGCGCTGGCAGGAGGCCGCCGATGTTTTGAGCCAGGCGGTGAAGGTTGAGCCTCAGAGCGTGCAGGCTCATGCGCAATACGCCCAGTCGCTCTGGAACCTGGATGATCGCCAGCGGGCTCTTTCTCATATGCGAGAGGCGATTCGGTTATCGGGCGGTGATCCACAATTAATGGTTCAACTAGGCCGGATGCAACTGACTGAAAACCAGTTGCGTGCAGCAGCGCAGAGTGCGAGTATTGCGGTTCATGCCCGACCTCATTCAGCGGCGGCGCATGCGTTACGAGCCAATGTGTTGCACCAGCAGGGGAACCTGGAAGATGCTTTGGCCGGTTATTACCGGGCCTTGAGTTTGCAGCCGGATTATCCTGATGTGCAAACGAAGGTTGCTGAGATTTATCAGCAGACGCAGCGGCCTCAGCGTTCCCTGACGATGCTTTCGAGCCTGGCTGATCGTTATCCACCGGGAGAGGTTCCACAACGCATTCTGCAATTGCAGGGACTGGCACTGAAATCACTGGGACGCTATGACGATGCGATTGAACAGTTTGTGCAGGCGGGCTGGCAGGGGAACATGACTGCTGAATTGTTTTACCAGTTAGCGGAGTCGCACTGGCTGGCTGGAGATCGGGGCAATGCCCAGTTGGCGGTTCGGGAAGCGTTGCAGATTGCACCGCAACATGCGGCCGGTCTGCAACTGCAGAAGGACTTGCACAATGTTCGTACCAACGTTGCCGCCGGGGAACGGCCGGCAGAACCACGTTAGCGATCCCGAGAGGCGTTCTGGCGGGTGTTATTGATCGGTACGGAACAGCGGTTGAACCAGGTCTCGCAAATAGATAATGTTCGTGATCTGGCCTTCTTGATCGGTGACGGCCGCCAGTTCTTCCTGGGCCGATTGCAAGCTGATTACCGCGGCCAGGTAACTCTCGGTGGAGTCAAACTTGAGCAACGGTCGAACCTGGTCAACGGTCTCGGTTGCTGCCAGGTCCAGGTCGATGATACGCAGGTAGCCAATCAGATCCCGACGATCTTTATCCCGCACCAGTACGGTGGAGATATCGTGGCGCCGCGCAAGTCGCAGCACCTCGGTTCGCTTCGTGCCCTGGGGAACACTTAGCAGGTTGGCCACGGGATGGCCAAAGGTAATCACGGGATCGGCTCCGATGGAAAAAATGCCCTGGGCAACTTGCCGCTGGACGGGTTGCAATACTCCCGCCGACTCGCCTTCCTGAAAGATTTTTTGGAGTTCCTTGCGAGCCAGGGTCAGTTGCACTTGCAAGGGTGTTTCCCCGAGCAGGGAGGCCAGCAGTCGCCCCAGGATCCACAGGACGGCAGTGACTGGCGCGAACAGGACTGCCGATATGATCAACAAGGGTCCCCCTCGACGCAGCAGCTTATTGGGTGCGTGAAAGAACAGTTTCTTGGGGAGCAGTTCTCCATAGACGAAAACCACGGGAGCCAGCATGATGGCGGCCATGACATCGGCAAACGGCATGGCGGGGTTTGCCAGCAGGTGCATACCCAGGACGACTGCCAGCGAGGCCAAGTAATTTGCCAGGTTATTGCCGATCAGGGTGGTGGCGACAAACAATGTGGGGTTATTGGTCATCCAGAGAAGGCTGCTGGCAACCTTATCACCACTCATGCCGTCGAGTACCAGTCGCACCCGCGCAGCTCGGTAAAAGCCTGTCTCCATGCCACTAAAAAAAGCACTCAGGAAAATAGCAGCCAGGAACAGTAGTAGGATTCCGATCATTCGTCAGCTCCCACGGTGTCCTGGATTTTGACTTCCACCAGCATTTGGCCCCGCTCGGGAGCTTCCAGCACATGCAGTTGAAAGGGTCCCCACTGGCAACGGTCGCCAGAATGAGGCAGTCGCTGCAAGCTGTGTTGCAGGATCCCGGCCACCGTCACACTCTTGGTGGCAGGCAGTTCGATTTTAAAGAAACGCGCCACGCGCCGGATACTGGTCATGCCAATGATGTGCCAGCAGTTAACATCCACCTGTTCGATGCTGGCACGATTGAGCAGTCGTCCACTGCGACTGGGATTGTTGAGAAAGACGGTGTCCAGGAGATCTTCGAATGTCAGGATACCGATGGTTTCACCAAATTCGTTGACAACTGCGGCGACATCACGCTTTCTTTCCTGCAATACTTGCAGGACGTCGGCGACAAGGGCAGACCAGGGGACGTGCACAACCGACTCGGCCAGGTGTTCCAGGTGAGTTTTGGGGACTCCGGAGAGCCGTTTCAGGTTGATGGCGCTGGCAACTTCTTCACTATCGGGTTCGGTAACCAGTAAGTAGCCACTGGGGGGGAGCTGACCTTGCAGATCAGCGGAGCAGACGGGTGGGCGAAAGGACAGAAACTGGGTGCGTGGTCGCATCCACTCGTCTGCCCGGATATCAGACAACTGGACGATGTTACTTAGCACCGTCTGTTCCTGCTCGGCCAGTTCTGCTTCATCCGAAGAAATCTTGACAGCACGTTCCAGGTCGGCAACTTCCAGGTAGGGTTCAGGTTGAAAGCCGGGCCAGATCAGTCGTTGGGAGAGCAGGTGGACGAAACGCAAGGCGGGCATGATGGGATCGACGGCCCGCACCGCCAGGGACAGAGGGAGGCTGACCAGGTTGGTCAGCCGATAGGCACTTAGCACGGCGATACTCTTGGGCAACATCTCACTGCAGAAAATAATCGCTAACAGGCTGATGATGGTAAACAGCAATGCTGTCGATGAGCTATCGAGAGCCTTTTCTCGAAGTAGCAGTCCGATCTTCGCCGCGATGGCGAAATAGGTCATGTTGACAACAAGGTTCCAGAGCAATACGGCCGACAGCAGCCGATCCGGGTTTTTTAACATTCTGGCAGCAGCTCGCTGCGCGCGATTGCCACTAGCCAGGCGTTTTCGCTCTTCCCAAGTCAGGTAAAAGAGGGCCGCTTCACTGGCAGAGAAAAATGCAGAAAAGGCAATCAGCAACACCAGCGGAATCAGCCAGGGTAACAAATCAAACCAGACGTCCAAAGAAACTCCTTTCTCGAAACATGCCTGCTGGGATTCCCCGCAGAGGGAATCTCAGCCTCTGTGGGTCAGGACTCCTGGGCTGACTTGGTCCGCCCCATGGCAATATCAAATTCGCCAATAGCGGGCATCAACATGGCCAGTGTCGTGAATCCGTATACCGAGGAGATCACCAGGAACGAAGCCAGGTTGTGCTCGATGAAGAAACTGGTAATGGCGTGGAACGTTGCAAACGGTAACAGCAAGCTGGCCCACAGGATTGCCTGTGAAGGGTTACGAATTCCTAGTGAGACGTAGAGCCCGATACTACCACCGAGGATTAAAGCTAAGAACGGGGCCAACTGCTGCTGGAAGGAACCGCTAAATGAAATCATCACCATGATGCAGGTAGCAACTCCCAGGAAAAGGAAGAAAACCGAAGCCATGCTGACCGTGATCGCTAAACGTGAATTGGCATAGGTGATGCCACAATGAATACCCAGCATCGTAACGAAAATGTCCATGACGATCAGCGTGCCGGCCAGCAGCAACAGGTTTTCCGTGGAAATCCCCTGGTCATGGCTGAATCCGTAAATCCAGATGGCCCCGCATAGCAGCAGCGGAAGCAGTACCATGTCCTTAGTTAACCAGAGGATGCCGCCAAGTTTGCCAAAAATGAATTCCTTCGGGGTCAGGTCCGTGACTAGCAGTAAGTCCAGTGTCAGACCGTCCCGCTCGTTAGTGATTGCATTGACGGCCAGCGCATTCATGATCACCAGGCTCACCAGGAAGAAAGGGAGCAGGGGAGTTGCCATGGCGGGTAAGACCGTGCCTAAACCGGTGTTGGTCTCGGTCAGCGTCGAACTGCTGAGGGTCAAGTAGAGTCCCAGCGTGGCCATGGCAAAAAAGAAGAGGTAAGCCAGTCGAATCACCGCGACCTTGCGACCATAGGCCCAGGTACAGACTTCTCGCCAGAGGACCGGATTGTCCCAAACTTCCCTACTCTTACCCGCTTTCTGACGCGACCGACCAATCGAGTCAATATGGGCTGCCCGGGCGGCTTCTGCCTGATCTTCCTGTGAGGCACCCTTGGCCTGCTGGATGTCATGCGTCACACCCCAAATACTCTCCAGCGCTGCTTTGTCCTGCTGGCCAGGGTGGACGTCACGAGAAGGATTCCAGATTCGTACCCGGGCAATGGCGATTAGATTCAGGACGCTACAGCCGACCACGGTAAACAATAGAAACGACCAGGTGGAAAATCCTAGGCCGAGTACTTCCTCCGCGTGTAAGGTTGGATGCACGGCTAACAGAATGGCTCGCAGAGGGCTGCAAGCTTCTGCCAAGGCCTGCCAGCCACCGGCGATCGATGTTGTCGCGGGCAGACTTGCGTAGACCGCTTCCCAAATCCCTAGCCAAAGAACCAGGATCAAGGCGGTCATGGAAAGTGTCTGGAAGGTTTTTTCACGCCACAAGGCGATCGTCGACCCGAGGCTGCCTGCTAACACGGCCGTTCCAAGGCAAACACAAAACACCCGCAATACCTGGTTCAGTGAAACACCGCCGAGCAACGTGATCATCAGGAAGACAGGAATCGCCGCCATTAACATCACCAGCACATTGAGTAAACTGGCCAGTAACTTTCCCAGCACCAGTTCACTGTTGCGCAACCGTGTTAAGAGCAACAAAATGAGCGTACGACGGTCCTTCTCTTGCGAGACAGCACTGGCCGATCCGAGAGCGGCTAGAAAGGTAACTAACGCTAACTGCAAAGGGGCTAAGACTTGAAATAAGGTACTGCCAAAGCGCGCCATGTCACCGACGGTGAGAATGATTTGGGTACCGGCTACCACCAGCCAACAGGTACACATCAAGATCAGCAGGGCAGTGATGTAGACCCCGCGATAGAAATAGTGGCGCACACGGCGAGGTAGTGTTACCGCCTCACGGGTGAATACGGGACCAACAAACAAGCTTCCATTCCTCGTAAAAAGTCTGCCAGGTCGCCATCCAACGATCACGGTACCCGGAGTTAATGCTGCGGTTGATTATAGCGTGGAGCGGCGAGCAGCCTTTCCCCCTCTATTGAGGGGTGTCTCCTTGAGCGAGCCGGCTCCTGGCAAGGCTCTGGGAGTCACTGAAAGGACTCTTTTTGGAACATATCGGGAGATTACTAACGTGGAGGCCTTTGATTTTGCGGTCTTCGCGAGGATTTTGCCGGTTTAATGAGTCGATAAAGAGAGCAAACCAACTGATCAGCCTGTATGGGTATTTTTGAGGACCAGTTATACTAGCCACGAATAGTATTGTCTGGGTTTTGAAGTTATCAAACGACTAAGCCGTGAGGGTAGTATGCAAGTGACTTTTCGAGGCTCGATAGCGACTGGATGCCTGCTTGTTTGGGGCTTGTGTCAGGGGCTGGTTGCCGAATCTGCCGAGACCACGTTGCCTTCGCTTGACCAGCGGTTTGCTCCGGCAGATGTGCAGGAAGCGCCGAGTTTTCAGCGACATGTAGTCCCGCTGCTAAGCCGACTCGGTTGTAACGGGCGCGCCTGTCATGGCTCGTTCCAGGGACGTGGCGGTTTTCGTCTCTCCCTCTTTGGCTATGACTTTGCCAGCGACCATGCTGCTTTGCTCGATGCCGAAAGCCCACGGGTCGATACGAAACAACCGCTAGAGAGTCTGATTCTGAACAAGCCCACCAACGCTGACAATCACGAGGGAGGTTTGCGTTACAAGAAAGGTGGCTGGGAGTACCAGGTGCTGCGCCGCTGGGTCGAAAACGGTGCGACATTCGACGGAAATAATCTTGACCAGTTGAAGGGTTTGCAGATCACTCCCACAGAGATCATCTTCGGTAAAGCGAATCAAAGCGTTCAATTGAAAGTGATCGCCCAATGGGCAGACGGCACCCGTGAAGATGTGACACCGCTCTGCCGTTACATTACCAACGACGGACAGATTGCCACGATTGATAAAGATGGCGTTGTTTCGGCAGGTAAGGCGGGTGATTCTCACGTGGTGGTTTGTTATGACAAGGCGGTGGTACCGGTTCCGGTAATCCGGCCGGTCAGCGAGAAAATAGCTGCCCGTTATCCCCCGGTTGCGACTCCCACACGGATCGATGAGCTGGTGGTTAGCAAGCTGCGCAAGGTGGGCATCGTGCCCTCAGCGCTCTGCACGGATGCCGACTTCCTGCGACGCGTCAGTCTTGATATGACCGGGACGTTACCGACGAGCAGCGAGGTGGAAGCATTTCTCGCTGACACGTCGAAAGATAAACGCCAGCGAAAAATCGATGAACTCTTGAAGCGTCCTGCTTACGCCGCCTGGTGGAGTACCAAGCTTTGTGATTTCACCGGCAACAACGAGGATGCGCTTAATAACGTGGTTCCTCGCGGTAATGGCGTTTCCCGTACTGCCAGCCAGGACTGGTACGAGTGGATCAAGATGCGTATTACTGACAACATGCCTTACGATGAACTGGTTGCCGGGGTCGTGTTGGCTGTCAGTCGCAACCCGGACGAAAATTTTTCCAATTATTGCGACAACCTGAGTCGTGTTTATGCAGGGACCACTGACGAAGGTTACGCAGAGCGCCCTTCCATGCCCCATTACTGGGCCCGCCGATCTTTCCGTGAACCGGAGGAACGGGTGATTGGATTTGCCTATTCCTTTTTGGGGCTACGGATCCAGTGCGCCCAATGCCATAAGCATCCGTTTGACCAGTGGACCCAGGATGATTTCCAGCAGTTCAGTGGTTTCCTTACCAGTACGAAGTTTGGTAACAACCCGGCCAGCAAGACGGAGTACCAGGAGTTGCTAAAAACCCTGAAACTGGAAGGCAAAAAGGGGGGTGACCTGCGTCGTGAAATAGGCAAGCTTCTCAAGGAAGGCAAAACCATTCCCTTCCAGGAGGTTTATACGTCGGCTGTTACTCAGCCCAAACGGAAACCGACGGGCGTCGACCAGTTGCGGCAACAGGTCAAGAACCTGGAAGCACGCCTGGTGGTTCTCAAGGAAAAGGGCCAGCAGGAGGCGGTTGTGACTACCGAGACGGGGCTTGTCAGACTGCAGAAGCGCCTCAAGGCAGCGGAAAAAGCAAAGGCTGGGTCTTCCACCACAGCTAAGCTACTGGGTGGCGATGTCGTGGATCTAACGCAATTCCAGGATCCCCGCCAGCCGCTGATGGAGTGGATGCGTTCCCGGGAAAATCCTTATTTTGCCCACGCCTTTGTCAACCGGGTCTGGGCCACCTACTTCAACGTTGGTATCGTCGATCCTCCGGATGACATGAGCCTGGGAAATCCACCCAGCAACAAGCCCTTGCTTGATTACCTGGCACAGGCTTTCATCGAGCACGATTTTGAC
>JAYGDG010000299.1:0-2406 GCA_046583015.1 Pirellulaceae bacterium
GAAATTCCGCTGATCTCCCACGATCACCGGTTTCACGGCTGATATTTTCACGACACCCTCACCCTTCTAACTCGAACATCTGCATCAACTTCATTCCTCCGGCACTTGCTCGTTCTCTTGCTCGCCAGCTTCCTCTCCCGATTCATCCGCCAGCGTCTTCGTGCAATCGATAAAGAGCCAGGACAGGGAGGAAATCAAGTAAATCCCACCGAGCATGATAAACAGCATGGTCCAACCGCTGCCATAATCCTTGTTCGTATAATTGAGTACCAGCGTATGGGAACCGGGATCTTCTTTCCAGAGAATGGCTATCGTTCCATTACGTTTCTTTATTTGGGCATCTGCCAGCAAGGAACCAGCGACCACGAATTCGCCCTCTTCATCAAACTTAATCACTTCCCGCCGGTCCTTGGTAATTTCAACGAACCCTTCGACCGCTGAAACGATATTTTTTTGCGGGAGCTGGTAGTTTGTCTGGTACAGGTCTCCTTCCGCGGTTGCGACGGCAACCGGTTGCACCCGGGCACTCTTGATGTCGTTAAGTTCCGCATAACTCTCGATCACCAGGCCCATCGTGGGGCCTGCCACAAAGCCGGCGATCGACCCCATCGTATTGATACAACCAAAGACCGAAGCCGTGTTGCGACCGGCAATGTCGGTGATCGAACCCCAGACGGCAGGCTGGCTCCAGTCGCCAAAGAACTTAACCAGGGCAAAGACCAATACGATTGCCAGTGCCGAATCAAAATTCAGGCTGACAAAAATAAAGACCGTCGCCAGCATCTTCCCAATCAAGCCAATACTGCTGCGCGACCAGCGTCGATTGCCCGTCTTTTTAATCAGCCAACTCTGGAGTGTGCCGCCGAGCATACCACCGACCGCTCCACCAATCAGCGGCAGCGCCGCCATCCAGCCGGCACCCCCGATTTCCACGTTCTTGGTGGTTAACAGGAAAAAGGGAATCCAGTAGACATAGACGTTGTCAGCATAGGCACTGGTAAACTGCTGCAAGAAAAACCACCGCATGTTGCCACTCTTCAGTACCTCCGACCAGCGCAACCGGGAACCGGTGGCATGCACCGCATCGGGAGTGTCTTCAACGATCAAGTCCGCTTCGGCATCGTTGGCCCAGGGATGTTCTTTCGGCGAGTTACGAAAGAAGAACATGAACAGGACCGCAAACAGGCAACCGATCACCGTCAAGATCAGGATCGCCGTCCGCCAGGGCATTCCCAACGATCCGAGCATCCAGCCAAGCAGGATAAAGCAGACAGCTCCACCACCCCGTCCAAAAAAAGTCGCAATCCAGGCCTGCAACGTGGTCCGAATGTCATCGGGAAACCACAACTTGGAAACCTTGCTGAGCGTGGGATAACAACCGGCCTGGGTCAAACCAAACATGCCGCGCGCCGCCAAAATGCCACCGTATCCCGTGGCCAGTACGATCGCCCCCATCGAGAGGGACCAGAGCATCATGATCGATCCCAGCAGGACGTGAGGCCCAAACCAGTCACAAAGTATCCCGGACGGGATCTGGCCCAATCCATAGGTAGCACTGAAGATGCTATCCAAATATCCCAGCTGGGTTGCGTCCCATTGAAATTCTTCACTAATGTCCCGCTTGACCATCCCCCAGCTGTAACGGTGCAGGTAGAGCACGAAGGAAATGCAGCAGGTCAAGGCGAAGATCAGCCAGCGAATCTTCGTGGGACGTTCTGCTGAAGGCGGCAGCGCGTCGTCGGAAAAATCGACGCCGGATTGATTCGAACCGTTCTCCACGTCAAACTCCTAGTGAGTTACTTGCCGTTCTGCTCAAAGGCAGTTCTGGCAGCAGGCTGCTAACCGTGTCTGCATCGTAGTAGCTGCCCAGAGGAAATGAAACCCATGCCGGTCACGATCGAAAAAATACGCTGTATCCAAACCGCCCCGGCCGGCATCCGGCTGGTCATCGTCAAGCTCGAAACCAGCCAGCCCGGCCTCTACGGACTCGGCTGTGCCACCTTCACCCAGCGCCCCCTGGCGGTGGTGGAAGCGGTCAGCCAGTACCTCGACCCCTTCTTGCGCGGTCGCGACATTAATCAGATCACCGACATCAACCAGGCGGCCAACATGAGTTCCTATTGGCGTAACGGCCCCGTCCTTAATAACGCGCTCTCCGGCGTCGACATGGCCCTCTGGGACCTGAAGGGAAAACAGGCCAGCATGCCGGTGCACGATCTGCTCGGCGGCAAGTGCCGGATGGCCGCGCCGGTCTACGTTCATGCCAGTGGCAACACCATCGAGGAGACCTGTGAGCAGGCCGGTGAACTTTGGCAGCAGGGATTTCGGCACGTGCGACTGCAAGTGGCCGTCGACGGCCAGGCAACCTACGGCACCAAGTCCGACCTGCAAGTGGCGACGGAAATT
>JAYGDG010000438.1:0-2622 GCA_046583015.1 Pirellulaceae bacterium
CGTTTGTTACGGACCGCTCAGCGGAAGGTCGAACGTCAGCATTTTCGTGATCGCAACATCCTCTTGTATCACGAAAAGGAGCGTAAGAAGATGCAGCGAGAGATGGGGCAAGATCCGTATCTTGATACGCCAGATTAGTTGTGGCCCGCCGGGGCTGGTATGCTCTTACCGACCAGGAGGGAATATTTGCTGTCGTGGGCCCATTAATTAGGGATGACCGGTATATTTGTTTCGATTCTGCCGACAACTTGGCAGCGGCAGCGAGTGGCTGGAGCCAATCAATTGTCAGCAATTGCGCTTCGGTATACACTGAAGTACCGATAATTACTGAACTTATCGCTCTTGAAGCGAGTCAATTCCAGATGCCAACGGCCTGCGGGCCGATTCACTTTTCCCGGTAAACATACATGTCGTCGGACCAGCCATCGGTTAATTCTGAGACCATTGAGCAGACCAAGCAGCAGATTCGCGGGCTGGTCAGTGAGATTGCGCAGTTATCCAAGAGCGACTTAAGTCCGCAGGAATATTATGCGGCCTTCATGCAGCGGATTGTCTCGGCCCTGGCAGCCATGGGCGGTGCGGTTTGGACGGCCACTGAAGATCAGCAGTTGGAAGTGACTTATCAGATTAACCTGGATCCCACCCTTATCGATCCGGAAGCCGAGGAGGCGTCACGTCATCTGCAGCTGTTGAACCATGTGATCAGTTCGGGTGAACCCCAGCTCATTCCTCCTCAATCTGGAGAGGGAGAGCAGGACGGGGCCGGTAACCCGACTCATTACCTGCTGGTGCTGGCTCCCTTGTGGAGTGATCGCAAGGTGGAGGGGATCATCGAGATCTTCCAGCGACCGGATGCTCAGCCGGCGACCCAGCGTGGTTACCTGCGATTCCTGTTGCAAATGTGTGAGCTGGCTGGCGAGTGGATGAAGTCTCAGAAGTTGAAGCAATTCAGTGATCGTCATTCCTTGTGGGCGCAAGCCGATCAATTTGCCAGGCTGGTGCATGAGGATTTGGATGTTCGCGAGACGGCTTACACGATTAGCAATGAAGGTCGGCGGCTCGTGGGTTGTGATCGGGTGAGCGTGGCCGTGTCACGCCGTGGTCGCAGCCGGATCGAGGCCGTTAGTGGCCAGGATACGATTGAAAACAGGTCCAATACGATCTACTTGCTGGAGCAGTTAGTGACGCGCGTGATTGCTACGGGAGAATCGCTCTATTACGACGGTTCGACCGAAGACATGCCTCCGCAACTGGAAGAAGCAATCGACGAATACGTGGATGAATCGTATTCCAAGATGATCATCGTCTTGCCCTTGCGGAAACCACTGAAACTGGATCGATTTGAAGCAGGTTCGGTGGAGCAGGAGGCAGCCATTGAGGGTGGACGTACTGGGGACGTGATCGGTGCACTGGTCATCGAACAGATTGAAACAGATTTACCCCGCGACTTGATTGACCCTCGCATCGACTTGGTTTACGAGCACAGCGCACGGGCAATTAGCAATTCATTGACGCACAATAACGTGTTCATGATGCCTGTCTGGCGTACGATTGGCAAATCCAGCTGGCTGGTAAGAGCCCGCACGTTACCCAAGACGCTACTGGTCACGGGAATTGTTCTGCTGGTCCTGCTGGTGCTGTTCTTCTACCCGGCCCAGCTCAAGATGGAAGCCAACGGCGTTTTGCAACCGGTGAACCGGCGAGACATCTTCGTCAAGGCCAACGGTTACGTCGACGAACAGGGTGCCCTGATTAATGATCGGGACCAGGTCAAGGGCGGAGCGACGGGAGATGTACTGGTCCGCTTGACGGATCCGGACCTGGTGATTGAGGAACAACGCGTGTTGGGTCTCCTGCAAGAAACGCGAAAGGGGCTTGCCAATGCACGGCGTGCCCAGTTTAAGAGCAATCCAAATACGGCCGAAGGAATTCAGCTCTCTGGACAAGTGGCCCAGTTGCTGGAGCGGATCAGATCCATGGAACAGGAACTTAATCTTCTCAAGCAGAAGCGGAAGGACTTGGAGGTTCGTAGTCCCATCGATGGGCAAGTGGTCATTCCCTGGGACGTAAAACGTACACTGGCCAATCGACCGGTGGCGGTCGGGCAGGTGCTGATGACCGTGATTCAACCGAGCGGTCGCTGGGAACTGGAACTGATGATGCCAGAGAGACGTATTGGTCACGTCAACACGGCTCAGAAGGAGATTCGCAAAGACCTGATAGTCTCCTTCGTGCTGGCAACCGATCCGGGAAAGACGTACAAGGGTACGGTCAAGTGGATCGATCGGACTCCCCGAGTGGAAGGGGATGAAGGGACCGTGGTGCGGGTGCTGGTCGATATTGACGAACAGGCCATCCACGATCTGCGTCCGGGTGCCAGTGTGACTGCAGATATTCATTGCGGGGGCTCCTCGCTCGGTTACGTTTGGTTTCACGAGGTGTTCCAGTGGGTGCAATTGCACGTCTTTTTCTAGGCCTCATCAAAAGGAAGTATGCTGTGAGACAATTCATGCTATTGCTAGTTGTGCTGGTTGTTGGCTGTGGTCAGGATCAACAGGACGGACAGAACCAGTCGCCTGGACAGGATCAGCAGGCTGAGCAAACCCAGCAGAGACCAGCAAC
>JAYGDG010000441.1:0-2398 GCA_046583015.1 Pirellulaceae bacterium
AAATGTGGCCAGAACCATTGCGTAGCCAGGCGGCCAACAGCTCACTTGATCAACGCCGCCGACTGGCATTCCAACGCTACGGTCTCACCCTGCGGCCCGGCGACAATTCCGGCAAGCCGCTCCAGTACGTAGTCGATGCCGATGGCAAATGGGCTTTGAACTGTTTGAGCTGTCACGGTGGTAAGGTCATGGGCCAGGTGATTCCCGGACTGCCTAACACCCACTTCGCCATGCAAACTTTCGGCGAAGAAATACGGGCCACTAAGGTAACGCTTGGCAAACCTCTGCTCCGCCGCGACCTGGGGGCAGTTTTTGTCCCCATGGGTTCAACTCATGGAACAACCAACGCCGTCATGTTCGGAGTGGTCCTGGCAGCTTCACGGGATGCCGACTTAAACTACCAGCGGTTTCAACGTCGTCCCAAGCTAATCAACCACGACATGGATGCGCCTCCCTGGTGGCATTTCCGTAAGAAACCTCACCTCTATATCGACGGGATGGCCGAGCGCGGTCACCGGGCTCTGATGCAATTCTTGATGGTTCGAGAAAATGGCCCCGAGCAATTTAATGCATGGGAAAGCGACTTCAAAGATGTCTATGCCTACCTGATGTCATTGGAGCCACCGAAATATCCCTTTCCGATTAATCGTCCGCTGGCGGACCAGGGGAAATCACTCTTCGAGAACCATTGCAGTCATTGTCATGGCAGCTACGGAGCCCGGCCCGAGTATCCCAACAAGATGATCCCGATCGAGAAAATTGGCACGGATCCGGTTCGTTTTGGCGCCTTGAGTGAAGCCCATCGGCGCTGGTACCAGGCCAGCTGGTTTGCTCATCACGGCGAAAAACAGGTAAATATCAAACCCACCGGCTACGTCGCACCTCCCCTGGACGGTATCTGGGCTTCGGCTCCCTACTTTCACAATGGCGCCGTTCCGACGTTGTGGGGCGTCCTTAACACAGCCCAGCGACCCGTGATCTGGAAACGAAGTGAGAACGGATATAATCAGCAACAGGTCGGACTGGAAGTTACCCAATATCAGCAACTACCGGACAACTTGAAGGATCGTTGGGAGCAGCGACAGTTCTTTGATACACGACTGCCGGGAAAAAGTGCGGCCGGGCATCGGTTCCCGGATGTCTTAACTGCTCCCCAGAAACAGGCAGTGCTAGAGTATCTGAAGACTCTTTGAGAGCAATTGCCGCTGCTTGCCGACCGCTTCTGAGGATCAATTTACCGGATGTTGATTGACAACTTGGGCAATCTGGTTACGATGTTCTACAAGACACGGGAAATGGACAAAGGTTACTGCTCCCGAGTGTCCAAGGAATCTAGCTGCGAAGCGGAGTCGCATAGCTACAGCGGAATGTAGCAACAGTCGCAACACGGCTAGCCAAACATCGATTACAAGGAGGGCGTCATGTCGATGACACAACTCGAATCAGCGCGGGCCGGGACCATTACTCCAGAAATGGAATACGTAGCCGAGCGTGAATCTTTGTCTGCTGAAGTCATTCGCGAGGAAGTTGCTGTCGGGCGGATGGTCATTCCAGCCAACCGCGTTCACTTGGACCAGCAACTCGAACCGATGTGCATCGGCATTGCTGCCAGTTGCAAGATTAACGCCAATATTGGTAACTCAGCAGTCACCAGTGATCTTGAAAGCGAGCTAGACAAATTGCATACAGCTGTGCATTTCGGCTCCGACACGGTGATGGATCTGTCGACCGGGAGCGACATCGACCAAATCCGCAGCGATATCATCAAGGCCTCACCGGTTCCGATTGGAACCGTCCCCATCTACCAGATGCTGGAAGAACTGGGCGGTGAAATCGAATCGATGCGTGCCCAGCATTTCCTTGACATGGTAGAACACCAGGCCCAGCAGGGTGTCGATTACATGACCATTCACTGCGGCGTCTTAATGGAACACCTGCACCTGACGACCAAGCGCATCACGGGCATTGTTAGTCGAGGCGGTTCGCTGATCGCCAAGTGGATGATGACCCACCGACAACAGAATCCCTTGTACGAACACTTCGACGATCTTTGCGACATCATGCGTGAATATGATGTCACCTGGAGCCTCGGTGATGGCTTACGGCCCGGTTGCCTGGCGGACGCCAGCGACGAGGCACAGTTTGCTGAACTGGAAACGCTCGGCGGATTGGTCAAGAGAAGCTGGGAGCGTGGCACGCAAGTCATGGTCGAAGGCCCCGGTCACATTCCGATGGATCAAGTGGCCATGAACGTTGAAAAGCAGATCGAGATTTGCCACGGCGCTCCCTTCTATCTGCTCGGCCCGCTGGTGACGGATATCGCCCCTGGATACGACCACATCACCAGCGCCATTGGTGCTGCCCTGGCGGGCTGGAGTGGTGCCGCCATGCTCTGCTA
>JAYGDG010000452.1:0-5385 GCA_046583015.1 Pirellulaceae bacterium
CTGATCCAGGGGAGTGCTCGCGTCTTCGGCACACCCCGGAAGTTCCAGAAGATGGGTGAGTGCGGCATGGAGTTTTCCGATTACCTGCCCAACATGGCTACCTGCGCCGACGATCTCTGCATGATTCGTTCAATGACGACGTCGATCAGTAACCATCATCCGGCCCAGCTGCTGATGAATTGCGGGGTGACACGCTTTGGCCTGCCCAGTATGGGGTCGTGGGTCACGTATGGGCTTGGCAGCGAGTCGAAAAACCTGCCCGGTTTCGTCGTTTTGCTCTCCAAGAATGGTTCGGGGGATATTGGCGGGTCGGCCCTCTGGGACAATGCCTTCTTGCCCGCCGCTCATCGTGGTGTGACGTTTCGCAGCGAGGGTGACCCCATTCTTCATCTCTCCAGCCCGCGTGGTGTAACCGCGAAGATGCAGCGCGACCGGATGGCGGCCATTTTGGATTTAAACCGGCTGCGCCGCACGCAATTGGCCGACCCGGAGATCAGTGCCCGCATCGAGGCCTATGAACTTGCCTTCCGCATGCAGACGGCGGCCCCGGAACTGGTCGATTTTTCGGGTGAATCAAAAAAGACGCTGGAGAGTTACGGCGTGGGTGACAAGCTGGCCAACCAGTTTGGCAGCAATTGCCTGATGGCTCGCCGCATGGTGGAGCGGGGGGTCCGTTTTGTACAGCTTTACCATTACACGTGGGACGATCATTCGAATTTGAACGAGAAGCTCAAAGATAATTGCCTGATGACCGAGCGGGGCGTGGCAGCCCTGATCAAGGACTTGAAACAGCGTGATTTGCTTGATGAGACACTGGTGGTCTGGGGGGGCGAATTTGGTCGCACTCCCATGAACGAGGTGAGGCGCGGGATTAATCCTGGCAAAGAAGGACGCGATCATCACCCGTTTGGATTCACCATGTTGATGGCTGGCGGTGGTGTTAAACCGGGGTTCATTTATGGACAGACCGATGAATTGGGCTACCATGCCGTGGAAAACCGCGTGGACGTGCATGATCTGCAGGCCACGATACTGCATTGCCTGGGCCTGGATCATTTGCGCTTGACCTTCCGTCACAAGAGCCGGGACTTTCGACTTACCGACGTAGCTGGTAACGTGATCCATGATGTGCTTCTGTAGTCGGTCTGCGGAATAAATCTTGTCAGGATGGGTTAATAAATAGTGTTATGAAAACTTTGCCTTCTTTTTCGACCAGAAAGTGTTTTCTGACGGCAGTCCTGGTCCTGTTGGCCCTGGCTGACTTGGCGGCTGCCCAGCAGCGTCCCAACATCGTCTTCATGCTCTCGGACGATCAAAACTGGAACGGCTTGTCGGTTGCGATGCATCCCACGGTGGCCGGCTCGAAGGGGACCGTTTTTAACACGCCGTCGCTCGTTAAGCTGGCTTCACAAGGGATGCGATTCTCGGCTGCTTATGCACCGGCTCCGGTCTGTTCGCCGACACGGATCAGTCTGCAGACGGGCAAAAGTCCTGCCCAGATGCACTGGACCAAGGCTGGGCCGTCGATGAGTGCGGCTGCCGGTTACAAGATGATTCCGCCGCGACTGACGAAGAGCTTGGCGAGCCAGGAGACGACCATTGCGGAACTGCTGCGCTCTGCCGGCTATGCCACGGCACATTATGGCAAATGGCACCTCGATGGTGGTGGACCGGCCAACCATGGCTACGACGAGCATGATGGTAACATTGGAAATGAGTACGCGGGCCGGTTCGGGGATCCCAACCCGGTCGATATTTTCGGCATGGTACGGCGGGCCAGTAGCTTCATGGAGAAGAACAAGCAGGCGGGGAAACCATTTTTTATCCAGCTCTCCTGGCACGCCCTGCATTCACCCCAAAATGCACTCAAGACGACCCTCAAGAAATATGATCACCTGGTGCGAGGGGATAACTACCGTCGGGCAGATACGGCGGCCATGACCGAGGACTTGGACACGGGTGTTGGCCGGATTGTGCAGGCGGTTGATCGCCTTGGGCTGGCCGACAATACCTATGTTATCTACATGTCTGATAATGGTGGGGGAAATCGCCGCGGGCCACTCAACGGGGGCAAAGGATCGGTTTGGGAAGGTGGTATTCGCGTGCCGTTGATCATTCGCGGTCCGGGCGTTACAGCCAATTCCTGGTGTCACACGCGGGTGGTTGGTTTTGATTTCTTTCCCACGTTTTGTGAATGGGCCGGTATCTCGGCCAGTAAATTGCCGCAGGGGATTGAGGGTGGCAGCATCGTCTCCTTGCTGGCCAACCCCAAACAGCCTCAGGTCAAACGACCTCGCGAGGAACTGGTCTTCCACTTTCCTCATTACCAGACTGGCGATGGCCCGCACTCGGCGCTTATGCTCGGTAATTTAAAGCTGATGAAATTTTATGAAGACAACCGGTTGGCCCTCTTTGATCTGTCGAAAGATATTGGCGAACAAAATGATCTTTCTGGGCGGATGCCGCAGCAGACGGCGCAGCTTCACCAGCGTCTGAACCGCTACCTGGCTGCCGTTGGTGCGCAGTTGCCGGTCGTGAATCCCAGTTACGATCCCAGTCGCCCGCCGACACTTCCGAAAAAAGGGAAACGCGGCCAGGGAAATCGTCCTGATCGTCCCCGCCGCCAGCCCTAGGGTTGCAGCTGGTGCTTGCCGTCGGCATATTTTTCGTGGCAGGCGTTGCAGTTAGTGAGCATCGCCGTGTATGCCTTGCGGGCCGCAGTATAGTCAGACTTCCTGGCCGCCTGGTAGAGCTCACTGCCACGGGCTCGGACTGCCACACTGAGCGGGGCCCAGGCATAGCCATTTTGCTTGGGGCCGCGTGTCATCAGCAGGTTGGTTGCCTCGGCCAGGGTTAAGGCATCCCCCTTGATCGCCTTCCAGGCCTGCTTGTCCTTGGGTTCGCTGGCCAGGCTGGCCTTGAGCCGTTTGTAGTTCGGTTCAAATATATATTCCATGAAGTGATGCATTGACGTATCGACCGGTTGGGGACCGGCACTAGGTTTTGGCTCGTCTGCGGTGGCTGGAGAATCAGCCGGCAGCAGGCAGAGAGTAGCAAGACCGAGAATGATCAGTAGGGAAAACATCGACTTGGTGAATGGACTCATGGTGCGATTCCTGTGAGATGGATTCTTGTAGTCGGGGTGAGAGGATTTGAACCTCCGACCTTTTGACCCCCAGTCAAACGCGCTAACCAGGCTGCGCTACACCCCGAAATAGTGTCGCCACATGGGACCCCCCGGGATGCTCCGCCCCCCTAAGGTGGACACTAATCATGTGGCGACATTGACAATATACCCTTTTCAGCAAATCGGGCAACGGTTGACGGCTGGGGTTTGGCAGCTTTCTCTGCCTGGGGTAAGATCCTCTAAGAGATGTTCGCTCAAGATGAAGGAAAATACCGCTCATGGCTCATTTTGCAGTTCGCCTGGCCACTGCCGTTCAGCGTTGTCAGAACCCGGTACTGGTCGGTTTGGACCCGCGGGCAGATCAATTGCCCGCCGGTTTGCTCGCTGAAACAGATCGAGATGACCCAGCAGCAGCGGCTGATGCATACCGCGTTTTTTGCCAGGGGATTATTGACGTGGTGGCGCCGCTGGTCGCGGTGGTCAAGCCGCAAGCTGCCTTTTTCGAACAGCTGGGACCCAGCGGCATGGCGGCCCTGCACGACGTGATTCAGTATGCTCACGGGCAGGGACTGCTGGTGATTTTGGACGGCAAGCGGAATGATATTGGTTCGACGGCTACTGCCTATGCGGATGCTTACCTGGGAGCCGGCCAGGCCAGTCCCTGGGGGGCCGATGCGCTGACGGTCAGTCCCTACCTGGGTGACGACAGCCTGGATCCCTTTGTGGAGGTGGCCCAGGATCGCGAGGCCGGGATTTTTGTACTGGTAAAAACGTCCAATCCTGGTGGAAAATGTTTCCAGGACCTGGTCAGCGATGGAAAGCCGCTTTACTCGCACGTGGCATCCCTGGTGGAACAACTGGCCGAGCAGACGCTGCCAACTGCTGAGGCAGCCGTTCCCTACGGGGCGGTCGGCGCCGTGGTGGGAGCGACTTATCCAGAGCAGTTGGAACAGGTGCGTGCTGCCATGCCCCACAGCTGGTTCCTCGTACCGGGCTTTGGTGCTCAAGGGGGCTCTGCAGCGGACGTCGCCGGTGCCTTTGACGCCCAGGGACTCGGTGCCGTAGTGAATAGTTCTCGTGGAATTATTTTTGCCCATGCCCGCGCTCCCTATGATCAGCAGTTTGGTGCTGCCAGGTGGCAAGAGGCTGTCGAGGCGGCCACCCGCGATATGATTGCCCAACTGCAAGCCGAAACAGGGGCTGGCAAGTTGAAGAACAGCTGACGCTGAAGATCCAGCAGGAGCAGGACGGCAAGGTATGAACCAAGATGTGACTGGGCCTGGCCCGGATCTGCCGCCCGATCCCTTGTCGCGCCGCAAGGTGTGGATTGCTTTAACACTTATCGTAGCCATCATCATTGGCTTACTGGTCTGCCAGTCCTACCTCGATCGAGACGGGCTGGTTCAGTGGAGCTTGCAGCGGGAACAGCAACTTCAGCAACTGGCCGAGGAGCATCCGGTTGGTTGCTGGCTGGTAGCCTTTGGGATCTACGTACTGGTGGCTGGCCTGGCGATTCCCGCGGCAGTCTTTGTCAGTCTTTTCTACGGCTGGTGGCTTGGTTTCTGGCAGGCAGTGGTGCTGGTCAGTTTTGCTTCCACGGCAGGAGCCTCGATCGCCTTTTTGATCAGCCGCAGTTTGTTGCGAGATTTCGTCCAGGGCCGTTACCAGCAGCAGTTGCAGCGGACGAACCGTGCCTTTGAAGAAGAGGGAGCCCTCTATCTCTTTAGCCTCCGGTTAATGCCTTACGTCCCGTTCTGGCTGGTGAACCTGTTAATGGGGCTAACGCCGATTCGGCTGAAGACATTCTGGTGGGTCAGCCAGCTTGGCATGTTACCGGGAACGATGATCTACATTTACGCGGGGAGCGTGTTGCCGAAACTGTCCGGCCTGGCCAAGCAGGGCCCAGGGAGCATCATGTCGGTTCCCTTGCTGGTCGCCTTTGTGTTGATCGGCCTCTTTCCACTCGTGGTCAAGAGGCTTTGGCAACGCTGGGGACCTGCCCGAGGCGAACAGGATCCCAGCGGGTAGACCCGTGACTGGCTGCCGGGACTATTCGTCTTCCGCTTTGAGCCATGGTGTCAGCGTTGGCTCGTAGTCACAGATATCGCTCTGGTCGAAGTAGAGATCGATTTCACGCGTGGCAGCTTCGGGACCATCAGAGGCATGGACCAGGTTCATTTGCCGGCTGCTACTAAGATCACCGCGAATGGTTCCAGCGGGTGCTTTCAAACCACTGGTGGGTCCGAGTATGTCGCGTA
>JAYGDG010000493.1:0-3240 GCA_046583015.1 Pirellulaceae bacterium
CCAGTTGACCGTCAATCACCACGCTGAATGAACCGGTCACCCCTGTAGAAAATAGTACCGTGATTAACTTGACCTGCTTGCCATTATGATCGTAAGGGACTTCCGACCAGTCGACGAGACTGGGAGCATGGACAGAACGAATAATCATATCGGCCGGTACCAGCACACGCGCCTGGTGGATAGAACGACCTGTGGTGGAGTATCTAACGCGGGTTTCCAGCGTAATTTCTTGTTGCGAGACACGGACGACGTTTTCCAACCTGGCCGTCGTTGTCGAGGGGATCAACGAGGTTTCTACTTCCAGGTCAAAACCAGTCGAGGAAAAGCGGTAGGCTTGGACGGGTTCCAGGCCTAAGGGGCCTACGCGTCCCTGGGATTCCACTGCGATGGTACGAGCGGACTGTGGTACATCTTCACGAACGATCCCATTGGTTACTGTTGGTCGCAGGTTGAGAATGGGGCTCCGCCGAATCACGACCGTCCCTTTATGCAAGACGGAATCCGGTATGACGACACGAGGGATTCTGATAGTTGCTAAGTCGCCGCTGATGATGTTTTCGTATTTCACCAAGCGTATTTTTAGATCTACTTTTTGCGTGGCTGCTTCCAGCAGTTCCACGGAGATCTCTTGGGCGCCATTCACTTCCCGCACTTGCCAGTTGCGAACGTTGTTGCCCAGCACGTTCTCCACGCGGTAATCGATTGGAACCACCAAGCGAAACAGGTCGCGCTGAGCGCTACGAAATTGGAAAGAGGCATTCCAGTCGACATAGGTCCCATCCTCCTGGACGTCGACCATGACCGACGAGTTGGCAGTTAGATCCCGGTCTACCTTGGTTTGGGTAACGCCACTTCGCCAGCGAAACTGCAAGCGACCGTTGCTCGCGGTACCAGAAATGACTGATTGGGCATCTTCGCTGGTCGTGAATTCAGATTTTCCGTGAGTCCCCTGCCAGCGTATTTCGGTGTTTTTCCTGGGGACTAGGAAGCGAACTTCCGTGGCTGCTCCGGTAGGAAGTCTTGTGTCGGCAATTCGCCATCCGCCCTGCCGAACCAATCGTGCCCGGATGGTCAGGGCGAGTCGATGGCGGCCTTTTCCAGTGATGTGGAGTACCATCGTTGAGACTTCTGTGGCTGGCTGTGCAGGTACGTTCGCTGCCTGCTGAGGAGCAGCCTGTTGTTGCAGTTGCTGTTCGACTTGTGCAGCAGGAACGACCAGGTTACGAACTTCCAGGCTGGCTGGCTTCTCGTCGAGCGTGGCATTTTGCAGGACTCCCCCGTTTAAGTTCAGTGGAACCGTTACTTCCTTGCTGGTAAAGACATCGATATCAACATGACCTTGTAGCAACAGGTACTCTCCATCCACTAGCGTGGTTTCGTAATAAGCCCCTGCGATGGCAAAACTAACGGGAGCTACCTCGTGAGGCAATGGCTTGTCCGGAAACGCGCGTCGCCACAATTGCGTGTAGTAATCGAGTGGAACCATTAGCTGTTGATCGGGTGTTTTGGTCGGAAGCTTCGCCGGGTCATAGGGGACGATGACAGATCCGGAAGGAACTTTTACAGCGATCACGGGGTCGCTATTTTCCTGGGCAGTCGCCAGTTGCTGCGAAAAACAGATGATGGCAATTAGCAGTGGCGTGACCGTCTTGCGACTTAAACGACGACTCACGTGACCGAGCCATTCCCGGTAGACCGTGGTGAGGACGAAAATTGGGACCAGGATAACGGTCAGGGCGGCGATCATGATCCAAGCTTCTTCGAGCGTTGGCAGTGGGTTAAGGAAATACAGGGCAATCATCAAGGTCTCGATTCCCAGAATGAATTTAAGTTGGAGCTTGCCAGGCCGGCCACAGAGGAGCAGGCCAAGAGCAAATACGAGTAACCCGATGGACCAGCCGGTTACGGTAACCTGGGATTTATGAACAATCGTTCCGGTGATTTCCGCATCCTCACTGAGATTATTGAACTCGTACACCTCGTGCGAAGCTTCGGTATCGATGTTTTCATTCAGTTGAATTCGCAGGCTGCGCTTTCCACGGGTTGCCCAGTCTCGATTAGCGTCCTCAGTATCAGTAATGGCTGGCCCGCTCCCCGATGTTTCCGCCGGGGTTTCTTCTTCCGCCTTCGCTTCATCGTCAGCAGGTTGTTTCGGTTCCCCAGTAGTTAGGGCGGGTTTGCTGGCAGGGTCTGCTGGTGGTGCCGGGGCGGCCGGGGGCGGTTCGATTTTGCCGGCCAAATCAAGCTCTTCGAGGGTCTCTTCCGCGGCTTCCATCTCGTGATCGAAATCATCATTCTCCATGCCAGAATCAACACCTGCCATGCCCGATTCATCTGAGTCGTAGAATCTAGCCGAGGGTCGGTCTGCTGTAACGACGGCGCTATCAGTTGCGTATTTCGCTGTCATCGGGGGCCGGATGCCGCCACCGGCCAGGAACAGGGCCAGTGGCAATTCGTGGCGAGGTTTGAGCCAGCCGTCAACCTGGGTCATGTAATTGTGGTTTGCTCGCTTTTCATAGGGCTGACCAATGCCAATGAGTCCATGGCTGCTTGGCACCACCAGTCGCCAGTTTGTTTTGGCGACCGGAATACGTTGCGATTGATTAACCTCGTTGTTCGCACGGCGGTCGAAGCGGTAGAGTCGTGGAGCGATTAGTCTTAATCGCGATCCGTGCCCAATAGACCGGTCACTTCCGTAGACGATGGTAAGGTCGGCTGTCTGTTCTCCGTTGTCCAGGGCGGTTGAAGTAGCATTCAGCTTGGACAGGTCGACCAGGAAACGATTACTCCGGTTTTTTCCAGACCGTTGGGGCCGTATCGGCTGGTTGGCTACCGTAACGCTCCAGAGGTTCGAACCTTGGGGCAATTCAACGACGACGTAGTCCGTGCGGGCATCAACAAAGAACTCGGCGAGGTTTTGGACGGTTGCTTTCTTGGACAGGTAGGAGGTTATGTTGCATTGATTCACGATCATTCTTGGCAGGGTAAACTTGCCAGGTTCGCTGACTTGAATTTCCACCGGTGGGGGCGTGCCAACGTAACCGTAAGCACCGACCCGACGACGTCCGACCACGTAACTGGCAGCGGCCAATTCGCCCACGTCCACCCACTGGGCTTTGGTGATCGGTGTAATTTGCAGTTCGGGCGAGGATTCCAATGAGATGACACCGGTCTGGTAGCTGACATTTTGTGCTTCAATACCTGGCAACTCGACCTTGGTTTCTTTGTTAGCAACCGGTA
>JAYGDG010000557.1:0-2455 GCA_046583015.1 Pirellulaceae bacterium
CTGGCTGCCTTGAGTTGGGCGATGGCATTGATCGCGCAGAGGCGGGCCGCTTCATAACCATCCTCGACTGACAGGTCACTGCCGCACTTGCCTGCGTATTGAATTTCACCGTTGAGCCAGGGCAGTTGGCCTGATGTCATAAGGAGACTGCCGGTCTGAATCCAGGGAACATAATTTGCCACGGCCGCCGGAGCTTCCGGAAGCGTGATTTCGAGTTCCAGCAGTCTTTCTTCAGGACTCATGACTGTTTGGTATCTCCAAAAGTAACGTGACTGCCGTTGCATTATAGACGAAACGAATCGTTCAGCGACCGGTCGCTGACGGGTAGGTGGCAAAGAGTTGAAAAGAGCGTGAAAAAGGTTGCTGGCAGAGCCAGTTGCGGCGAGCTTTCAGCTGGTTTGCCAGCTGCAAGTTTCGGACTTCAAGACGATTTTCCTATACAATGACGGTTCTGTTTGATTTCCTGGAGCAATTCTTGTTGTCATGGTGTCTGTGATCAATGTGGAATAAGAGGCACGAAACATCTGGCCGGCTATTTCATCGCCGGTTGTTGGTTGAACAACTGGAAGACCGGCGCCTGCTGGCCACGAATCTCAAACTGGTCGATGCCTACCTGGTGGATGGCCTGGTCGACGAAATTACGTCGCCCGTACTGGGTGAGCGAGTCGGGGTGTACGCAGTCTTCGAGTACGAGGACTTGCCAAGCGACGCCGATTACCGAGTTGATTACACCATCGATGGGGTCACGCTTAGTAGAACAGATTTAAGGGTTGGTGCGGGAGACTCCTCGGGAACCTACAACTGGTATCGCACGGGCTGGCTTGCCGGTCCGGGTGAGCATACCGTGGTGGTGAAAGTCGACGGTGGCGATACCGTTACCGAATCGGATGAAACCGACAACACGCTCACCTTCCAGTTCACGCCAACACCGGGAAGTCCGCCGGCGAAGTACATCTGGCCCGTCGAGGGAGCAGCGTTTACCGAGACCTACATTAGTAACTATGTCGATGTTGACCCAATCGAGGATTCGGCCAGTGATTACACGGGGAGCAACGCCGTTTACGATGGGCACACGGCCTGGGATATTGGTGTTGGAAACTTCAACGAGATGGATCTGGGAGTCCAGCTTTACGCCGCTGCTGACGGGACAGTCAGCGCGGTTCATGACGGGGAATACGACCGGCACACTACCTGGGGATCTCCGACACCGACCGCTAATTACGTAAAGATCGATCATGGGGATGGCTGGCAGACGATCTACTGGCACATGCGGCGTGATTCTTTACAGGTTGAAGTAGGCCAGGCTGTCGAGGAAGGAGATTTTATCGGGTACATGGGTAGTTCCGGGAAATCTTCCGGCGCCCACCTCCACTTCGGTGTTCGTCATCATGGCCGAACGGTCGAACCGGGTTACGACCCGGAGACTTATTTTCACGAGCCGCTTCGCTATGTTGGCGACGCGCCGACCGTCTACCGTTCGGGAGTGACTAACTACTCTCCCAGCAGTCACACCCAGGAACGGCCATCGGATGTCGAGGTGTTTAAACAGATCAGCGGTCAAAAGACGTATGTTTGGGCCCGTTTCGCTGGCCTGCGGCAGAGTGATCTGATGGAGTTCGTTTGGATTAAGCCCAATGGCAACACTTATGTCACGCGGACCCATAACGTTACTGCGGATGACTCGAACTACCTTAAGTGGTTCAGCCAGACGCTGCCCACGTTGCCCGACATTGGCACCTGGAAGGTTGAATTTAAGATTAACGGGAGCAAGCTCGGTGAGGATACGTTTGTCGTGACGACTGACGGTGCCCCCGAGATACGGGTCGAAGAGGACGGGGAGATCATTCTCGACGAGCGCTACACGCCGGTTGATTTTGGAACGGTCAGTCTCAATGCTGCCAGTCCTACGAAAACCTTTACCGTCACTAATCATGGCGATGACGCCCTGACCTTGACGACACCGGTAGTTCCCGCGGGGTTCTCGGTCAACGAAGCACTGGCGACCAGCCTGGCTCCCGGGGCATCCGACACTTTTACGGTCAGCCTGGCCACGGAGACGGCCGGTTACTATGCCGGGCAGGTTCGTTTTGCCAGCAATGATGCTGATGAGGCGACTTACAATTTTTCTATCGAAGCCATGGTCGATGCCCTGGCGACCGATGAACTGGTCCTGGGGATCTCGGAGCGGCAGGCGACGGAGGGTGATTCACTGTTTGCCAATGTTCGCCGACTGGGTAGTACTTCGCACCCGTTGATCGTGACGCTTAGTAGTGGGGATCTGACCGAAATCAGCGCCCCTGCCACCGTGACCATTCCCGCTGGTGAGGAACGAGTCAGCTTTGTGATCCAGGCGGTCGAGGATGACGAGTTTGATGACGACCAGGTCGCTGCCCTGCTGGCCAGTGCAACCGGTTATGCAACCGCTCAGAACAGGCTCAACGTAATCAACCAGGAA
>JAYGDG010000727.1:0-3115 GCA_046583015.1 Pirellulaceae bacterium
GTGTTCACCCAAAAGGCACCCACGTTGTGGCTGCTGCTGGGAACCACGAATGACCGGACAAAGGTCATCCGGTCGGCCTGCTCGGCCATGCCCTTGAAGTGACCACCCAGGGTCACGCCGGGCAGCTTCGTCTTCACTTCGCCCGAGACGCTGCGGTATTCCTTCGGAGCCGTCATCCTCGGATCGAAGGTCTCGATGTGGGTCGGACCGCCGTTGAGCCACAACCAGACGACCGAGGTGTCCCGTTTGACAGCGGTTGCTTGAGCCGCGCGAGCAGCCATTAAGTTAGAGAGCGTCAGTCCCCCAAAACCGAGGGACCCGACTTGGAGAAAGTTCCGGCGGGAAATTCCTGCGCAATTCCGTTTGCTACGTCCAAAGGATACTCTCAGCACGTAGTAGTCCTCCGAGTTGCTAGTGACGTTGGTGCTAATTCAACCAATCAACGATGACTGATGTATATTGTAGTGAGCGTGGCGCTTTGCATCAAGAACAACCTGATTTGTCGGTGGAGGGCTATTTTTTTTTCTTCTTTTGATCCTGTTTTGCGGCGCCCGAACTGGTGTCCCTGCGGAAATTCAGCGATTTTGTTTTGTTGCCCACCGGTCCCAGGCCCCTGCCCTTAAGTCGATCCACATCCTTGGCCAGCCGGAACCATTCGGCGGCCATTGCTTTGACTCGTCCCGGGTGCCTGGCGGACACGTCATTCAATTCCGTGCGATCTTCCTCCAGGTTATACAACTCCCATTTTCCCAGCTTGGCGGAGACCAGTTTCCAAGGTCCCTGCCGGAGGGCCCGGTCGGTACCAAAATGGAAATAGAGTGTTTCATGTCCCTCGCGTTGCTTTCCCTGGAAAATAGGAATCAATGACTTTCCCTGCAAGGGATCGATCTGGCGATCACCAATTTGCTTCGGATACTCGGCGCCAGCCAGGTCTGCGAACGTTGCCATGAAGTCGACCAGGTGTCCTGCCTGATCGGTCGTGGAACCGGGAGACGTCTTGAGACCCTGAGGCCAGTGGACGATCAGTGGCGAAGAAATGCCGCCCTCATGCTGGTTTTGCTTGTAGAGGCGAAACGGCGTGTTGCCGGCGTGGGCCCAACTGGCATCATACGTCCAGTAGGACTTGGGATCCCACGGTTTCAGGAATCGGCCCCGGGTCCGTTCAAAGGGGCAGGCCCCGTTGTCCGAGCAGAAGAGAATGAGTGTGTTGTCGAGCAGGTCCTTCTCTTTCAGGAACTCGATATAACGTCCCACGTTCTGGTCCAGGATGTCGACCATGGCGGCAAAGACTTCCATGCGGTCCGCTTCCCACTGGCGCTCTTCCTTGCTGAGGCTGTCCCAGGCCGGAATATGGTCAGGGCGCGGGCTCAGTTTCAGCTTGGCCGACAGCAGACCAGACTTGAGTTGCCGCTGGTGACGTTCTGTGCGCAGTTGGTCCCAGCCCCCGTCGTAACGGCCATCGTGTTTCTTGATGTCGGCCTCGGGAGCCTGTAGCGGGTAATGGGGTGCGTTGAAAGCGTTGTAAAGGAGGAACGGTTTGTCTTGTTTGGTTGCTTCTTCGAGAAACTCGAGGCCAAAATCGACGATGGCATGGGTCGTGTAGAAGGGCCGGCCATTAAGCGTCTTGGGAACATCCCAATTTTCCCCGTTGAGGCGAAAGGAGTTGTCCCCGGTAAAGAAATTGGTAGCGCCGGAGAGATGCCCCCAGTACTTCTGGAAACCGAAGTCGGTCGGTTGCTGGCTGAGGTGCCACTTGCCGACCATGTTAGTGACGTAGCCGGAGGCCCCCAGTACTTCGGCAATGGTCGCTCCGCGATTCAGCTTGGCCCCACCCGCCTGGTCACAGTAGAGTCCCGTTAAGAGGGAGACCCGCGAGGAATGACACTTGGCCGTGTTGTAGAACTGGGTGAACCGCAGGCCGTTGCTGGCCAGCTTGTCCAGGTTTGGTGTCTTGATCTCGCTGCCATAGCAGCCGATGTCCGAAAATCCCAGGTCGTCGGCCATGATCAGGATAATGTTGGGGCGATCAGCCGCCGTGGCCGTGGTTAGGCTGGCTGTTGAGAGTGTGAGCAGCAACAGGAGCAGGGTAAAACGTTTCATGGTGAGCGAACCTCGTGGATTACATTTCGATAAAGTTGTTCTGCAATGGTCAAGTCTACTTGACCCCGTGGGGCGGGTCCAGCGCGGGCCAGTCGGTGGCTTGGCTTGTCTGCAACAGTTAGAATTATGTTTGACGAGTTTTATTCCCGGTTGGGCAGGAGGTATTGCGGTGAAACTAGCCTGGTCAGTTCTGTTGCTCATCGTGGGCAGTGGCTCTATCGTCACTGCGGAGTTGCCGTCCCAAGTGCTAGATTTGAGTGGCTGGAAGTTGACGCTTCCCGAGAACACCAGCCATCCTGGCAATCCGGATGAGAGGTTCGGGAAAGACCTGGCGAGATTTCAGGATGCGCGCTATTTTCGCGTTACGGCGGAGGGCCAGGGAGTTTTGTTTCGAGCACCGTGTGGTGGAGCCACTACCAAAGGAAGCCAGTATCCTCGTTGCGAACTGAGAGAAATGAAAGCCGGGGCTAAGGAGAAAGCCAGTTGGGGCACTGCCGACGGCCAGCGGCATACGATCACCACTGCACTGGCAATTCTCCAGGCACCGCTGGTCAAGAAGCACGTGGTTTGCGCCCAGGTCCATGATGCAGACGATGACTTGTTGATGGTTCGCCTGGAAGGGAAGAAGCTGTTCGTGGAGCGTAATGACCTGACTGCTGTGCGGCTCGATTCTAATTACAAGTTGGGAACGCGGTTTTCAATCAAGATCGAAGCAGCCAAGGGTCACGTCAAGCTCTGGTATAACGAGCAGTTAAAAATGGATTGGGTTGTCTCCCGACAAGGCTGCTACTTCAAAGCTGGCTGCTATACCCAGTCGAACATCAAGAAAGGTGACTTGGCCACGGCCACCGGTGAAGTGATTATTTACCGATTACAGGTAGCTCACGAGAATCGCTAACGCTGCTGTTTGTCATGGTTCGGTTTTTTCTGTTACCTCGTTGATTTCCTGCAGTTGGTATTCCCGTCCACTGGCATCACGGTAGCGATTCCCTTCGACCTGGGTTAATTGGAGCTT
>JAYGDG010000774.1:0-3285 GCA_046583015.1 Pirellulaceae bacterium
GGTTAGAAAACCTGCACCTGTAGCAGCAGCAGGTTCTGCCAACAGGACGGTCTTTGACACTGAAACCTATTCTATACCGATCGCTTCCCCAGCGTAACCGTCCCGGCAGCCAGGCTGGGTCGCTGGCGGGCTGCTAACGACCGGATTCGCCCTGGTAATTAATGGAAAGTCGAGAGGTATTCGTTAGCAGGGGTCAGGACTTGAGGCAGGTATTCCGGGTGTGCCAGGAAATCCAGATGAGCCAAATTGCCAATGACCTGCTGGTGTCGAATGACCATCGGAGTGGCACTGGCTGTTAAGGCAATCGGCGTGATCGTTTGAGAAGAGGTGAGTTGCCAGCGTGGATTCCAGTAGGTACGCAATCGGGTGCCGCGTTTACCAAACCAACTGTCATGGAGTAGATGAGTCTCCTGCGGAACAGCTTGCACAACTTGAGGTTGCAACTGGGCCGTTGCAGGCAGCAAACCGACCATCGGAACAACTTCTCCACTCGGCCGTCGTATCTCTTTGCAGAGATAAGCCAGCCCGTCGCATTCAGCATAAATGTGGCCGCCCCGGCTGGCATAACTTTGTAATGCCTGCTGGAGGCAGATGTTCTCGGCCAGTTTTTCAGCCATCGTTTCCAAGTGCCCACAGCTGATATAAACCAGATCTGTTCCGGGAGGTAAGTTTTCACTACGCAACGGCGAGAATTCATGCAGACTTGCGCCGAAACTTTCAAAGAGATCCAGCGTGTCAGGACAATGACAGGGAAATGCTTCATCAAGGGCGACCGCAATACGAATCTGACTGGTAGCAGGTCGTTTGGCAAAAAGCTGGTGAGCGGGTGCCGACAGCTGATTGCGCTGAGTGATTTGCAGCAGGCGTCTGATGTCCAGGTTGCGACTTAGTAGTCGTCCCAGTCGCTGTCGCTGGTCAGTGGATATTGTGACTCGTCGAGGCAAGTCCCGGGAGGTCTTGCTGGTTTCGGACAGCAGGCTTAATGAACCAAGTACCGGTGTGTGCCACAGCGATTCGAACATGACTTGCCAGTGTTGCAAACAGTCATTAACCGGAAGACGATCGATTAAGATAGCATCAACCAACTCGGGGCGCGCCGGGATGAGACAACTGCCCATTTGCGAGGCATCCAGCACGACGATGCGAGCCAGGTCTAGTTGTTCGCACAGCGTATCGAGGCTGGGTCCAACAGCATGGTGAATCGGGTCGTAGCTTCCGGAGACAACAGCGATATCCGCAAAACGGGTCGAGTGCCAAAACAGTTCCTGGCAGGAACGTTCGGAGAGCAACCAGCTGTCTAAGGCACGCACTGGATTCTGGCAATGGTCCCGTTCTGCGCAACAGGCGGTACTCGAAGGATGAGCTGAGAAATTCTGTACATTGAGACCTTGTTGGTTCAGGCATTCGTTCAATGCCCAAAGCATCGCTTGCGAGTCAGCATGGGGCTGGATCGTACCTAGGGCCATCCGGGGCATCTGGTTCATCGTTACTGGCTTCCTGGAAAGATAATTATCCTGATCAGTTCGACCGTTATTGGGGACTGCCCGACTAAAAAATAGTCTGATCAAGGTGCCCTCAGTAGATCGGCGGTTCCTTTAAGAAGATCAGGTTGCGGGGCAATGTTGGTGCCGACTGGCTTGCCGGTAGCCAGCGTCCGTTCTTGACAGCGTGTTCCACGGATCCCGGTGGGAGCAGGACAAGTGGGAGCAGGACAAGCTGGGGTAATGGGGAATTGTTCGCAACTCAATAACATCAGTCAAGGTTTCTCGGGAGAAAAATAAGTTGTTTCTTCGGTCCGCTTGTAGGCAAACGTTTCTTACGGTTGACAAGCTTGATGAGGTTGTCTACTTAATACGCTGTCCATTGATACGGAGAGCGGACTCATGTTGCAGGATGGTACCCCCATTTTTTCTCTGGCGGAGCGACTTTTCCCAATTTGTCGCAGCATCACGGGAGACGGGGTACGCGAGACACTACGAATTATTGCTGAATATGTTCCCGAATTGACGGTGCATGAGGTGCCGACAGGGTCTCAGTGCTTTGACTGGACTGTCCCGCAAGAATGGAATATCCGTGACGCCTGGGTCATTGATTCTGGTGGGAACAAGATCATTGACTTCCAGCAGCACAATCTTCATGTGGTGGGTTATTCGGTTCCGGTGGACAAAACGGTGTCGCTGGAGGAGTTGGATCAGCATCTGCATTCCTTGCCAGACCAGCCACAGGCAATTCCCTATGTTACTTCTTACTACCAGCCGCGCTGGGGATTTTGCCTCACTCACCATCAGCGACAGTCGCTACAACCGGGTGACTACCGTGTGTTGATCGATAGTGAGCTAAAAGAAGGGAACTTAACCTACGGTGAAATCCTCTTGCCAGGGGAATCATCGCAAGAAGTGTTCCTTTCGACCTACGTCTGCCATCCTTCGATGGCGAACAATGAGCTGTCTGGGCCTGTCGTGTTGACGTTTCTTTTGAAGTGGCTCAGTTCCTTGCCGCGTCGCCGTTACACTTACCGGGCGGTTTTTATTCCCGAAACGATCGGTTCCATTGTTTACCTGAGTCGAAACTGGCAAGAGATGAAAGCACGGGTCATCGCCGGCTTTAATATCTCTTGTGTCGGTGATGACAGGGCTTATTCATACCTGCCCTCGCGCACTGAAAATACCCTGGCAGACCAGGTCGCCCAGCATGTTTTGCAACACACGGATGAGAACTATCATCGTTATCGATTTCTCGATCGTGGGAGTGACGAACGACAATACTGCAGTCCCAAGATCGACTTGCCAGTCGCGACGGTAATGCGAACAAAGTATGGAGTCTATCCGGAATATCACACGTCCTTGGATAACCTGACTGTTATCAGCCCGGAGGGATTGTTTGGGGGATACACGGCATTACAACATTGCCTGCAAGTGCTGGAAAACAATATTCGAGTCAGCGCTACGGTCCCCTGTGAACCCCAGTTGGGACGACGCGGACTCTACCCGACCCTCAGCGAGAAAGGGAGCGCTGATCTTACTCGCCGGATGATGGACCTGCTGGCCTACGCGGATGGTCAGCGAACGTTACTGGAAATTGCCGAGAAAATAGCGAGTCCCATGTGGGAATTGGTCCCTATCGTTGAACAACTGCTTGAGCATCAGTTATTAGAAGTCTTGGACTCCGCGCCCTGAATTGCGGCAGGTTTCTTGAGAGCGGTAGCCTTGGAGTAAGAGCGAGCAGTGCAACGATTAGCCGGCCGCTCGAGTTGCCTCAGCGGGCTCAAAGTCCGTCAGGCAAAAC
>JAYGDG010000845.1:0-2672 GCA_046583015.1 Pirellulaceae bacterium
AACAGCGGCTGAATATCGCGGACAAAGTCAACTTTCTGTTTCGTGGCAGCTGGCAAGGTTCGCGTCTTGGTCGGCCCTTCAAAGGCCTGCACTGGCTGGCTCAGAACGATCGCCATGGCAACCACCAGCAAACCGCTGCAGAGTAACTTCACCTCTCTCATCAATCACTCCTTTTGCTCACTTCGGCAACGATTTCATCCTACGCTCTACGACGGACCTGGGAAACCAGCTCGCGAGATTACTATACTAACCAAACCACTCTGAGAGCGTCAAATTGGGACCCTAGCGGTCAAGAGCACGGATCTCTCGCACCGCCGTCCCTTCGATGTGGCGCATGCATGTGGTATACAGGAAACAAAGAACCACCTTACCTGCAACGTTAACTGAGCAACCTGGCGATGTCACAAGAGCTGCGCAAGCGGATTTTCACAGAACTTGACACGCTGATCCTGATTGATCCGCACACTCATATCAATGCGCTGCAGCCAGCTGCTCAAACCCTGGGTGACATTCTCGGTTACCATTACTACACCGAATTAGCTCATTCGGCCGGGCTTCCTCGCGAACAGATTGAAGACCCAAGCCTGGACCCTAAGGAAAAGGTCGGTCGGCTAGTTGAATACCTGGGACCACTAAACAATACCATCCAGTACAGCTGGCTTGTCGAAATGGCACAGGAGTTTTTTGGATTCACGGATGACCACATCAATAAGAATAACTGGGAAGCACTTTATGATCGGGCCGCAGAAGAGATGTCTGCTGACAACTGGTCTGAACAAGTCCTTCGCAAGAGCAAATTGGAAGCCGTCTTTCTAACCAATGATTTCGATGACCCACTGGAAGGTTTCGATACGTCCGTTTATATCCCCTGTTTACGAACCGACGACCTCGTTTTCCATCTCGCCCGGCCCGAGGTTCAACAGCGACTGGACATGGTGACAGGCAGTTCCTTTAATGATCCACAGTCATTAAAGGAAGCTCTCGGCCAGCTCTTCCAACACTTTTCCGATCACCAGGCTCGCGCTTGTGCCATCTCGCTGCCTCCTGACTTCACGCCTGCACCGGTCTCAACGAACCGTGCCACAACCGCGATTGAAGCCATTCGACTGATGGGAGAAGAGACCGATATCAGTCACCGCCGAGTCATTTCGAATTTTGTCTTTTGGACTCTGGCCGAACTCTGCGCGGATTACCAGTTGCCGTTTGATTTGATGATCGGTGTCAATCGTGGTGTTTATGCGGGTGGCGTCTACCAGGGTCAGGACTTGTACGACAGTCGCGTTTCCCTGATCCAGTACCAGCAGCTCTGGAATGCATTTCCACAAGTGACCTTTCCCGTCTCGGTACTGGCCAGCGTCACGAACCAGGAATTGACCAGCTACGCCTGGATTTTCCCCAACGTGGTGACCCATGGCCATTGGTGGTACAGCAATACACCAACGTATATTGAACATGATGCGGCAGCTCGCCTGGAAGCCGTTCCACGCAGCAAGCAGATTGGTTACTACAGTGACATGTACAAACTGGAGTTTGCGCTCCCGAAGTTCAACATGTACAAGCGGATTCTCGCGAAAATACTGGCGGAACGATTTGTCATCGATCGCAACTGGACGGAGCAACAGGCAATTGCCTTAGGCCACCAGGTGCTTCGTGGAAATGTGGAAGCTGTCTTTAATTGCACCTCCTAGGACCATGAATCTCCTGCCAACCATGAAAGCAACACGCCAACGTGCTCCACTGCATCGCCGACGCCTTTACTGTCGCCAGCTGCTGCTCTTAATCTGCCTCATCCCCTGCTGCCATCCAGCGGACTTGCTCGCTCAAGATCAGTTACCGAACATCATCATCCTGCTGGCCGATGACTTGGGTTATGGAGAACTGGGCTGCCAGGGAAACAAGGACATTCCTACGCCACACATCGACTCCATCGCCAAGAACGGAATACGCTTCACCGATGGTTATGTAACTGCGGCCTACTGTAGTGCCTCACGCGCAGGCCTGATGACCGGCCGATATCAAACTCGGTTCGGGTACGAGTTCAACCCCACCGGAGCCCACAACGAGGATCCCGACGCCGGGTTGCCTCCCTCCGAAACAACCATCGCCGACATGTTGGCAGACGCCGGCTACGTGAACGGTCTGGTTGGCAAATGGCACCTCGGTGGAACCGCCAAGTATCATCCGTTTCGCCGCGGCTTCGATGAATTCTTCGGTTTTCTCCACGAGGGCCACTATTTCGTTCCTCCTCCCTACCTCGGAACCACCACCTGGCTGCGCCGCAAGGCCTTGCCCGGCGGTGGCAAAGGACGTTGGACCTCAAAGGACGGACGCACCATCTACTCGACCCACCTCGGCAACGAACCCGACTATGATGCCGACAACCCGATCTATCGGGCTGGCCAACCTGTTAATGAAGAAAATTACTTGACCGATGCCTTCACTCGTGAGGCGGTGGACTTCATCGACCGCAACGCGGATCGTCCGTTCTTCCTTTACTTGGCCTACAACGCGGTCCATAGCCCGATGCAGGCAACCGACAAGTACATGAAGCGCTTCGCCCACATCGACGACGTTCATCGCCGTATCTTCGCGGGTATGCTGTCGAATATGGACGACAGTGTGGGAGCAGTGCTGGACAAACTGCGCAAGGAAAAGCTGGAGGAGAACACACT
>JAYGDG010000906.1:0-3333 GCA_046583015.1 Pirellulaceae bacterium
TGCCTCTTCAGCTGGTGCCTCTTCAGCTGGTGCCTCTTCAGCCGCTGCTTCCTCGGCTGTAGGTGCTTCCTCAGCCGCTGCCTCTTCGGCTGCAGGTGCTTCCTCGGTCGCTGCTTCGTCGCTGGTCTCTTCCGCAGCAGCTCCCTCTTCCGGAGTCACTTCTTCCGGTTTAGGTACTGCTTCCGGTGGTGGTGCCTGGGGTTTTTCTGTCTTGAGTCGTTCCAAGGCAACTTGCTGTTGCTCAAGATGAGTTCCTTCGGCACCGTACTTCTTGATCAACACGCCGACCTTGTCGCTCGGTTGGGCTCCCACGCTCAACCAATAAGCGATTCGTTCGCCATTTAACACGGCGCGGGCATCCGTATCTCGGATCATGGGATCATAATGTCCCAGTTCTTCGATTACTTTACCGTTACGAGGAGCATGTCCATCCATTGCACAGACACGATAAAACGGTCGATGTCGCCGACCAAGCCTCTTGAGCCGAATTCGCACTACCACTAAAAATCTCCTTATGGATCGCTGATCCGTAAATTTCAACCCTCTTTTTTACCCTGAAACGCGTTTTACTGCTATCCGCCCTCCCTTGAATTATCTCGGCAGTCTTAGTCGTTCGTTTTCTCTTGACGACGCACCTTTCGGAGCTGTTTTTCCCGTCGTTTACGATTTTTTCGTCGTTCCTGTGCCGACAGTCGTTTACCGGTAGATCCTTTCGGCTTCTTACCCGTACCGGATGGATCAGAGAGGGCGGAATCTTGCAGTTCACGAATGGTATTCATCCGCTCCTTCATTCCCTTTCCAGCCATCCCCTCCATCATCGGTTTCATCTGCTGATATTGCTTGACCAGTTGGGTCACTTCGTTCGTCTGCACGCCAGCACCCTGGGCAATTCGATTTCTGCGACTTGGATCGATCAGCTTGGTACTGCGTCGCTCATCAAGGGTCATGGAATTAATGATTCCGATGGTTCGTCGCACACTCGATTCGGTATCCCCGTCATCCATCATCTTGTTAGCCTCGGCCATGGGACCACCCATCATGCCCAGCATTTTCTTCATGAGTCCCGGCTTGGCCATGCTGGCCAGCTGAACCTTGAAATCATCCAGGGTAAATTCCCCCCGGGAAAGCTTTTCCTCCAACTCTTCCTGGGCTTTTTCGTCAACCACCTGGCGAGCCATGTCGACCAGGCCCAGCACGTCGCCAAGTCCGAGAATTCGTCCGGCCATTCCCTCCGGTCGAAAAGCTTCCAGTGCATCCAGATGCTCACCCGTTCCAATAAACTTAACCGGCACACCGGTGACGTGTTTTACCGACAGCAACGCTCCACCACGAGCGTCACCATCGAGCTTGGTCATGATTACACCATCCAGTTCCAGGGCTTCATTAAATGCCTGGGCACTGTTGACAGCATCCTGCCCGGTCATTCCATCGACAACCAGGTAGACTTGATGCGGCTGCACACGATTGTCGAGTCGCACCAGTTCATCCATCAATTCCTGGTCAATAGCCAGTCGTCCGGCCGTATCAAGGATGACAACATTGGCTCCCTGGTCGCTGGCTTGAGCAACCCCTCGCCGACAGACTTCCACGGGATCAGTTGCCTCGGCATCTGAAAAAACCGGGATATCCAACTGTTCGCCAAGCACCTGCAATTGGGAGATAGCTGCCGCCCGCTGCAAGTCCGCTGCCACCAACATGGGCTTGCCCCCGGCAGCCATGATGGTCTTGGCCAGTTTTCCACAGGTCGTCGTCTTTCCAGAACCCTGCAGACCACAGAGCATCAAGACGTTGACTTCGTTCGTCAGGTGCAACGACTCATCGACAGGCCCCAACAGGTTAATCAATTCATCCCGCACGATGCCGATGACATGTTCGCTGGGGTCCAGTGCCACCAGCACATGCTCACCCATGGCCTGGACTTTGACCTTGGTCATGAAATCCTGCACGACGGAATAACTGACATCGGCATCCAGCAACGATTGCTCAACCAACTTGAGACCATCGGTCATGTTGGCTTCAGTCAAACGACCTTTGCCGCGCAAAGTCTTGACGGCAGACTGAATTCCCTCTTGAAGGTTTTCAAACATGGTGATCCGTTGTCTCTGTCAGCAAACCCAAAGGGTCGCGGTAAGAAGCGTGCTTAAGAAGAGCTATTCTAGCGACCTTAGCCAGTTTTTGTAAATGCGGCCCAGGTCAGGGAAAGCAGATCTCGAACCGCGGTTCAGAGCGATCAAAGACCTGATCTTACCAGCAGGCAACAGGAAACCAGCGACCGACAAAGCCAGCTAGGGTGCAATGGTCTGTGACAACAAACCAACCGCCTGCCCACTTTGCGAATTCACTTCCAGTGGCACCGTAAAGACAACACTCCCCATCCTGCAGAGTCCAGTGCCATCCGTCTGGCAGTAGTAGTAGTTCAAGGAGACGGTCACCGTATCGCGACCCTCGGCAGCAACTGGCAACAGCACCTCAAATTGGGGACTCGGCTTGGCCACAGTCTGCTTACCCAAGCCATCTCTCTTGATGGCTCCGGAATTCGATTTCGCAGCCGTGTAGTAGGCGAGCGGAGCCAGTTCATTGATTTTCCAGTTCTTCGGTAACTTCAGTTGGACTTTCAAGCGCACCTTGCCATCGCTGGGCTTTAGTAACAAGGGCGCAACTTGGACTCGCTTTGCATTCGGAAACCGGGGCGCGGCGGATTCGGTCGATTCCGGTGGTTTAACACCGGTCAATTTAAGTGTTTTGACCTGGCCACTGGCAACATCAATCGTTCGAATGGCATGATTATTGGTATCCGCTACGTAGAGTGTATTGCCGACGACAGTAATTCCGGACGGTTCATCAAAGAGGCCTTTCGCATCGTCAAACCCCGGCTCTTTCTGACCGGCAAGGGTGCGTGTCTCACCGCTCTTGGCATCCACAACTTTGACCTTATTGTTATACGTATCGGTCACATAAATCTTGTTGTCCTGGTAAGCCACTCCCAGGGCATGCTGCAACTTCGCCTTGGACTTCGGTCCATCCACGTCACCAAAATCAAACAAGCGACCGGACGGTTCGTCAGCGGAGCCAACCACGGTCCAAACCTTTCCCTTCAAGTCAAAGGGAACCGCCCGTATCGAACTCCCTTCGCTGTCTGCCACGAACAGCCATTTTCCATCGGATGTCAGGCCACTCGGTTGGGCAAAGGAAGAGATGCTCTTGCCGGGTGTTCCCATGCTATAGGGCGTCTGCGGCAGCAGGAGTCCATCGACAATGTCTTCACGACCATTGCCGGCAAACAGACCAATGCGTTTTTCGTCCAGCGACATCCTCCAGATCTGATGTGGCCCG
>JAYGDG010000658.1:0-10310 GCA_046583015.1 Pirellulaceae bacterium
CTGGTTCACGTGGTAGAAGGGGAAAGTAATAACCCGGAAGACTGCAGTTCCATTGGACGCTGCAGCATTCGAGACCTGCCTGCGGACTTGCCCGAGAACACAACAATCGAGGTCCGCTTTCGTTACCGTTCCAATGGTCGACTGACCGTGATGGTTAGCGTAGCGGATACGGAGACCCAGTTGCAACATGAATTCACTCGCGACAACAGTCTCACCCAAGATCAGTTGGACTTGTGGCGCAACTATATCTGCGGAGTTCCAAGCCCTGAAAGCGAAACGGAAGAAACGGGTTAATGTTTCTGGATTATCTGTGGCGTGTTTTCAGGAGCGAGTCGTGAGGGTTTATCATGTCTTCCTCTTCTCAACCCCCGAGCAATTTCTCAGATGTTCGCATGCGCGGCTTTACTAAACGTACGCCTGTAGCCGATGTCATCGAGTGGCTGGAAAACAACGTTGCTCCGGTAGGCACAGAGTCCATTGAACTGACCGAGGGAGCAGGACGAGTTCTGGCCCAGCCGATTACCAGTTCGGTAAATGTGCCCGGGTTCCATCGGGGTATGATGGATGGATTTGCAGTCCAGGCGGCCGACACCGCAGGGGCTTCTTCCTATAACCCCCTGCCACTACACGTCATCGGCGAATCGCTTCCGGGGGCACCCTTCGAAGGCCAGGCTGGCAAGGGGGAGGCCGTTCGTATTATGACGGGGGCACCATTACCGACCGGTAGTGATACGGTGCTGCCAGTGGAACTGACGCAAGTGCGGGAAAACGAGGTGCTGGTCATAGAACAGGTCGCCGAGGGCAAAAATGTGGGCCAACCCGGGGAAGACATTCAAGCCGGGGAAGTAGTGTTTGCTGCCGGCCGTTGTTTGCGACCCCAAGATGTGGGCGTACTCTCTTCGATGGGAATTGCCCAATTGCCCGTCGTCAACAAAGTTCGTGTCCGTATCCTGGTCACCGGTGACGAACTGTTGTCACCGGGATCTGCACCACACGGATGTTTCATTGCAGATGCCAACAGCCCGATGCTCAGCGCATTAGTGCGTCGTGACGGTGGTATTCCGGAAAACCCGGGAATCGTACCGGATGATCCCGCTGAAATCCTCCAGGCGCTTCACTCCGATGTTGACGTGGTACTTGTTTCCGGTGGCACGAGTGTCGGCCAGGAAGATCATGCTCCCCTGCTTGTTGCCGAACATGGAGAACTGGCAATTCACGGCATCGCCATGCGACCCAGCAGTCCGACAGGGATAGGACGCATCGGGGACCGGTTGATTTTCCTGCTTCCGGGCAATCCGGTTTCATGCCTATGTGCCTACGACTTTTTTGCCGGGCGGGCAATTCGTGTCATGGCGGGTTACCGTCCGCAATGGCCCTATAGCACTCTCCGGCTTCCCTTGCGACATAAACTGGTCTCTGCGATCGGTCGAGTCGATTACGCGCGCGTTCGGATTGTTGACGACCAGGTCGAACCACTCGCCATTGGGGGTGCCTCGATACTCAGCTCGACCACGCGCTCAGACGGGTTCGTCATTGTGCCGCAAGACAGCGAAGGATTTCCAGACGGCAGCGAGATTGACGTGTTCCTGTATGATTCCCTGGTGACGGGCAACTGACCTCAGCCACTAACGGCACTTACTACAACTCCTAACAATAATCCATGTCAAAACAACAGCAGTTCCTGGACGTCGTTGATCGCGATGAAGCAGAGCGGCGTTTTCAGGCCGCCATTTCATTGCAACCACTGGGAACGGAGTCTGTTGCACTTGACGAGTGTCGTGGTCGCATTCTGGCGGAAGATATCATCGCAACCGTAGATGTCCCTTCCTTTGACCGCTCCAATTACGATGGATTCGCAGTCCGAGCCAACGATACCGTGGGAGCCACCGAAGAACGCCCGATAACCCTGCAGCTCCTGGACGCAGAGATTGCGGCTGGCGTCGTCCCCGACGGGAGCGTGTCAGCGGGCAGCGCCATGACAATTGCTACCGGCGGGATGTTGCCTCGTGGTGCAGATGCCGTGGTGATGGTTGAAGATACGGATTTCATCGCTGGCCAAACCCTGCTGGTCCGGCGAGCAATCGCTGCCGGGTTTGGCGTTAGTTTCGCTGGCACCGACATTGGTGCCGGTGAGATCCTGCTACACCGAGGAGATCTCTTAACGAGTCGCGAGACCGGTTCCTTAGCAGCAATTGGTTGTTCTCAAGTTCCCGTCTGGAGACAGCCGCGGGTCGGAATTATTTCATCCGGAGACGAGATCATTGAACCTGGTGAAGTGATGAAAGCGGGCCTAGTCTACGACTCCAACGCCCGTATCCTGGCTGATGCCGTCAGTGAAGCGGGTGGTTTGCCACGATCACTTGGAATCGTTTCGGACAACCTGGAGCAATTACGAGCAAAACTGGCCGAGGGTCTGCAGTCATGTGACGTGGTACTGCTTTCGGGCGGCACCAGCAAAGGCGGTGGCGACGTTTCTTATCACGCGGTCGGTGAGTTAACGGACCCGGGCGTGGTGGTTCATGGCGTAGCACTGAAACCAGGCAAACCGATCTGCCTGGCCGCGAGTCAGCAGAAACCGGTTGTTATTTTACCCGGTTTCCCAACTTCAGCAATTTTCACTTTTCATGAATTTGTAGTTCCTGTCATTGAACAGCTGGCTGGCTGGCGAAAAAAACAACCTCGTTCCTTGCCGGCCCGGCTCTCCGTTAAGATTAACTCCTCGACTGGTCGTACTGAATACGTACTCGTGAATCTCGTAGAACGTCCACAACCAGAGAATGCTGACCATCCAGAACTCGCGTTCGCGGCCTTTCCCATGGGTAAAGGATCAGGGTCGGTGACGGCTTTCAGCCGTGCTGACGGTTTTATTACGATCGACCGTCACGAGGAAATCGTGGAAGCTGGCAGCCCAGTCCAAGTACAACTCATTGGTCAAGATTTAAGCCCCGCCGACCTGGTAGTGATTGGCAGTCACTGCGTTGGCCTGGACTACCTGATGAGCCAGTTGCAGGACCGTGGTTTGAAAACCAAGTTGCTGGCTGTCGGTTCCAGTGGTGGCCTGGAAGCAGCGATTCGAGGCGAATGTGACCTTGCCGGCATACACCTCTATGACGCCAAATCCGATCAATACAATCGACCATTTCTGACCAACACCACGCACTTGATACCGGGTTACCAGCGAACACAGGGTTTATTGTACCGGCGAGGCGATCAACGCTTTGAAGGTAAAAACGTTGATACATTTATTGAACAGGTAATTGCCAGTGATCAATGCGTGATGGTAAATCGCAACCAGGGAAGCGGCACTCGCATCCATATCGATCGACTCCTGGCTGGTTCGCAACCGGCTGGTTACGCGGTCCAGGCCCGCAACCACAATGCTGTTGCTGCTGCCATTGTCCAGCAGCGGGCGGACTGGGGTATGGCGATAGAACACGTCGTGGACCCGGAATTACTGGGATTCTTACCTGTTTGCCAGGAACAGTTTGATTTCGTTGTCAACAGGCAGCGGCAAGAACGCCAGGCCGTGTTAGCATTCTGCGACTTGCTTGCGGACCAGCAGATTCGCGATCACTTGCAATCTCTAGGATTAACCATGGGTGGCCCAACCTAAGGAGTGCGCACGGACCGCGCCATACCCTTAGTCACCCGCCGGCATCAGTACTTCGCCCCGGCCACCTTCAATCAGGTCACCGTGGTAGAGATCAAATTCGCTGTCAGCCAGGGTTCCGGGAATATCCATTCCCAGTTGAACCAGGCGACGGAGCAATAATCTCAACATGTCAGGCTGGTAACGACAGGCATAGCGAAAAGTGGGCAACAGTTTTGGGCGCTCGCTTCCCAAGAATGCCAGGGTGCCTCGGCGCATACCTGCGCCATGGCGAATGCCACTTTCACCAAAAACACAAATCGTGCCGGCTAACATGTTAAATCCAATCAGGTCACCACAGTTCCCGCCAACAATCAACAGCCCACGTCGTATGCTGTGCCCGATTTCATTGCCCACATCACCGTCGATTCGAATCGTGCCTCCAACCATCCCTTGGGGGCTGCCCCGATAAGCAGAACCAATCAAGTGCCCGGCTCGGCCAGCGACATGGATCATGCCACCCTGCATCTCAGCTCCCACCCAGTCGCTGGCATCCCCCGTTACTTCGATGCTACCGCCGGCCATTTCGCTGCCCACATGTCGCCCAACGTCGCCTTCTACCTTGATTGCACCATGTTGCATTCCAGCACCAATCCAGTGAACGCCGCTAAGATTACCGGACCAGACAATGGTTTCATCAGTCGGATCGCCAGTTACCTGAAAAAAATCAGCCAGGGTGCCGGGTTCGTTACCATGAAAGACCGGAAGTTGCTCGATATCGGCCAGGGATTGGTCACGCACCTTGTCAGGGGTAATTCCCTCCACTTCCAATGGTACGCTGGCGCCGTCCTGGTATTGCAGTTGCAAGGCCATCAGTGGTTTACCTGAGAAGTCGAGAGAACAAGCTGGGAAAAAACGGCGTGGACCAGTATAACCGTAAGCTGGCCTGAGAAACAAAACTCACAATGACAAACACTCCTCGCTTAACATGACACACGTTGCCGGAATTGTATTATGTGGTGGTCACAGTCGGCGGATGGGATATTCAAAATCCCAGCTGCCCTTCGGTGACGAAACGATGTTACAGCGTGTCTTAAGGCTGCTGGGGCCGGTGGTTGACCCGCTGGTCGTCGTCGCTGCCCGCAACCAGGAGCTTCCTGATTTACCGTCGCACGTCCAGATAACCTACGACGAAGCTCCCGATCAGGGACCTTTGCAGGGAATTTGCGCTGGACTGGGTGCCCTGCAGGGTCTTGCCGAAGCGGCTTATATAACAAGTTGTGATGTGCCTTTGCTGGTGCCGGCATTCGTGGAGACCTTAATTGGTGCGCTTGGTAATCATGAGATTGCAGTTCCTGTCGACAGTCGTTTTCACCACCCGCTGGCCGCTGTTTACCGGATCGACGTACTGGGCCGCATAAAACAGTTGCTTGCTTCTGACCAGCGGCGTCCGATGTTTTTGATTGAGCAGTCCGACACGGTCCGCGTCACTGTTGATCAGCTAAAGGCTGTGGATCCGGACTTATTGACGCTGCAAAACATTAATCAGCCGGATGACTATCTCGCTGCTCTAAAATCGTCAGGGTTAACGGCTCCTCATGATGTAGTTGCCAAATTGAATAATCAGGATGACGGTTAATCCTCTTTCGCTTCACAGTCAACTACTTGACTGTCATGCAGGTACCCTTCGTCCACGGGATAATTGCGAAAGCGGATTGAATAGTACTGTTCGAACCAGTCAGAGATGTCACTCTCGATCTCGTGATCAAAGTCAGGCGCAACGTGGAAGGTTTTCCCGAAAACAGATTCACGAATATCACCGTCGTCGACAATCACTTGTCCCGCTTTGATGACGTATCTCGGTAATTGAAACATCAGTTCTTTGTTTTCATGCGGAGAATAGATCGTGATATCTGCATCGGCGCCAGGTCCGAGATGACCTTTGTGTTTAAGACCAAGAATGCGAGCTGGTGCAGCTCGTGTGATAATACAAATCTCGTTCAAGGTGTACTGGCGATCCAAGTCAGCCAGTGCCGATCGTTCACGTACCCCTGGATGGACCGTCTTTAGCACGTCTTGCCGATAAGTTCGATCCATCAGTAATCGAATAATCTGAGGATAGGCTTGAAACGAACCGCCATTGGGATGATCCGTGCTCATGACAACTCGCCAGGGATCTTCAACCAGCAGGTACCATTCCAGTCCGATCGCCCATTGGAGAGCATGGATCAGGCTCTTGTTCTTGTATTTAATCGGGGCAATGCCACAACCGGATTCCAGTTCTGTATCGGCACTAAACCACTTGGTACCGTAGACGTTCGAAAGGTAATAACCGAGTGGTCCGTCGCCGGTCATACTTGTCGTTTCTCCAAACATTACCTGGCCCACATCAACGGTTACGTTCTCATGGCTGTTGACATAGTCTGCCAACGGTTGTGTTTTCGAGTTAAAGGTGTTTTCATCCCCGGAGCCACCGCCATAACTGTGAAATTGAATGTGGGTTATATGTCCACGATGCCCTTGCAATGCTTCCATGGTCTGCAAGGTGGTTTCCCAGTTACCCGGCATGCCGAGGTTATTGCAGTGAATGTGGACTGGATGCGGCAGGTTTAAGTTGGACGCAACGCGAGCCATTTCGCTAATAATCTGTCGCGGCGTCACATTAAAGTGATCGACTACCTGATCGATGGTTTGCACATTCCCTGCCTGATGCTGTTTCCAGACTTCGACACCACCGGGATTCACTAGCTTGGGGGCATACCCTTTGGCAGCACCTAGCAACCAGCCCACGAAGGCTTGCAATCGTTGGGGTTCCTGGTCCTTGATCGCATTCATGATGTAATGATTGTTGCCCATCAGGACGTAAAAGCCTTTGTCGATACAGGGCGTATCTTCAAACTCCTCGTGAGCATGGCGTGCTGACAACGGTGGCACGGCAGCATCAAATGCAGTGGTGTAGCCCAGTCCGATATAGCGATATCCGGTGGCAAAGGTACTCGGTACACTCCCCAAGGTCCCACTGTGGGTATTGGCAGTTCGCGGGATTACTTCGCCATGTCGTTTTTCTTCGGGCCGCATCTTTCGAGCCATATTGACCTTGGGTCCGGCAATATGACAGTGCATATCAATTCCACCCGGCATAACGACAAGGCCAGCCGCATCGAGGGTCTGGGTCGGTTTAGTCCCCTCGGCAGGGGCGGGTACGATCTTTCCATTTGCGATCCAGAGGTCCTGCACTTGACCATCGATGCCATGTAATGGATCGTAGACGTAACCGGATGCTATTTTTAACAATGTCTCGGACATGCGGGCTTTGCTATCAGTGGACTGGCGATCGGGTTAATGGTACGCCGGGTTCAGTTCCTGGAATATAAGGAAACGTTATTCAAATGGATGATTCAACACGCCTGGAAATTGCCCGCGGACAGATCGTGGCAGCCCGTCAATACACGGAAAGCCTGCTGGCGGACATTGATACTAGCGACTGGTTCAGGCAGCCTGCAGAAGTCGCAACCCATATTGCCTGGCATGTGGGTCATTTGGCAATGGCACAATATGGCCTGGTACTGTTTCGTCAGCGGGGTCGTCAGACGGAAGACACTGAATTGATGTCCTCCCGATTTCGCAAGCAATTCAGCAAAGGATCGCAACCGGACTCGGTCGTGGAAAACAACCCCTCGGTGGAAGAGATTCAAGCGGTCTTTACGGGCGTCTACCGGCAGGCGATGGAGGAACTGGAGCAGTATCCGTTGGAACAGTTGGACGATGCTGTCGATAAACCGTACGCCGCCTATCCAACCAAGTACGGGGCCCTGTTGTTTTGTGCTCATCATGAGATGTTGCATGCCGGTCAAATCGGATTGTTGCGACGACTGCTGGGAAAATCCCCCGTTCGCTAATCGTTGCCGGGGGAGCAGCCAGCCTACTGGTCTTCTGGTCGCAACGAAGGCCTGATGACCGTGGGTGTTTGCTTACTGTTAAGGATCTCTTTTACTCGATCTTGAATGTCTGAAAGAATATCAAAGTCACTTGGGTGCGGGGAGTCAAAGGCAGGTCGCAAGGGAATGGGTACGTCATCCATCCGATAGACAGTTCCTGGCACGTTGATGCCGTAGGTTGCTACGGTAAAAGCAACTGCAGCATGGCGGGTCGTCGGTGTTTCCTTCGGGTCGAGGGCGATGTAGGGAATGGTTTTCAGGTGATCACGAGCGGGTTGGCTGAAATTTGCCATGGGATCGCTTGCCACGATCATCGCCGCATCCGCTTCACCGCGCGCCAGCACATCAGCAGCGGTATATTCTCCCGGGTTAAAACGGGGATAGCCACGGGCCAGGTTAACACCGAAGGGAAAACCTGTTCGCCAAGCCATGACGTTATCGGCACCGGTTACATTGCCATGTCCCCGGTTTGGCTTACAGACGAATCGCGTGTAACGATTCATATCTCGCGTCAGTGCCAGCAGCGCTTCGCTGTTGGCATGTTTACCGCGGGTCATGGTCAGCCCCATGCCAAAGAAGATAACACCAAAGCGAGCGGCTTTCATACGATCGATCAGATCCTGCCAGACAGAGAGCGGCTGTCCCGTTTCTTCTTCAACAAGCTGGGCGTCCATCTCAATCCCCTGGGCCAGCGCTCTCAAGGTCCAAAGCCCTTCAAAGTCTTTCCGTGGCTTGATCTGGATAAAGATATCAGCCGCTTTTGCTGACTTTGTTTGACGAACATCAACGATCACACAGGTGCGATCCTTACGTCCATTGGGAATAAACATCCCCTTGGGCATCAAGCTGTACTTGGTGAAATGACGCGGGTGACTTTCTGCTGGATTGGCTCCCCAGAAAATAATCAAGTCTCCTCGATTACGAACCTCTCCCAGCGAACAGGTCACTTCCCCAACACCTTGGAACGCCATTCCCGAAGGACCATGACAAACACTGGTCGTGGTATCAACATTAGCGCCAACCCAATCAGCAATACCCACGGCGACTCGCTGGGACTCTGATGTCGTATCACTCAAACCGTAGATCAGCGGATAGCGTGCCTCGGTAAGAATACGGGCAGCTTCTTCAATGCCAGCCGACAGTTCAGCGGCCTGGCCACGAATCAGGCATGAGGGGCGGTCGTCGATCTCGTGGTTAAAAAACCACGCCTTGCCGAGCACACAAGCGCGCTTGGCAGCCACGATCTTGTTGTCTTTAACCGTTAAGTCGATATCGTCACAGACGCATCCACAAAACGTGCAGGTGGCATCTTCGACGACCTTAAGGCCAGAATCCTGGGGTACCGTTGCCATAGCGGGCACTCATGAATTCTCGTGCGGCAACCTTCTCGTTACTGCAACGTTCAGAACGGACAAAACCGTTACTGAACTTGCACCGCCGCAGTAACGACGGGAGGGACAAAACCCTCCGGTTTCTTGACTATGGTGCCAGGTCAACTGGTTAATCGACCAACTCTAATTGTACATCCAAACCCTTGCTGGTGGGCATCCCAGACCCGTGGGTATCACCCCCCATTAAACGGCTGGAAATGTCTCCATAAGCGATAAATAACAGTCCGGGTGGCAATTCGCCCGCCTTAGCCGCCGAAATAGCGACTTCCACGTGACCACTTTCACTTGTCAATCGGACCCGATTTCCGGTTTCCAGACCTAGCCGCTCCATATCTTCTGGAGCCACTAGCAGCCGGTGGGTCTCTGCCTGGTAGGTTTCTCCAAATTTTCCTTCACTGATTCCCACCCCTTGCTTACTGGTGCGACCTGGAATCAGCACAAACATTTCAGACACGATATTGGATCATCCTGTGTTGTTTCAGTGAGTGGGCCATTTTCCCATCAGACACTTCTCTGTTGACCCTTTCGGCACCAGCGGGTGTGTCACTTCAGCCATTCTCGGTCTCAGCAGGGCACTAGTAAAGGAAAGCTCTTTGGAGCTGACAATCAGCCCGTCGGTGGTTGATGATCGATCCCTAATTGTTCGAGTTGATCGGTTTGAATCCAACCGTCATCCGACCAGCCCCGACACTGATTATAGGCCCGCACGGCTTGCTGAAAATCTGTTTTTGATATTTGTGCCTGCTGATCATCGGCCAGCGATTCATTTAGGAATCGTGCCGGTAAAGTATCCTCGGCTGGTTTCCAGCCGGCCCGAATATTAAACCATTTCTTCGCCGTAACAATGCGTTGAGCGGTTTCTTCGAGTTCTTTACCGTCGACATCCCAACCGGTTACCTGCTGCAACATCTCTGCGGCCTCACCGTACAAATCGCCAAAGACGCCTCGCAAGAACTTACAGAGGATCAAGGAATCCATGATGGCTGCGCGGTTTTCAGTTTCGACTGCTTGAGCAGCGGCCGTTGGCGGCAAGTTATGTCGCTGGGCCCCTTCAGCAATGTCAACTTCATAAGCGCTGCTACGATTATGATCAGCGCCGCGAGCGGCCACGGCAAAACCTAACCCCATGGTTTGGAGAGCTCGCGGCTCATAACCGGGAATTTCAAGTCCTTTTACTTGTGGTGCAAACTGGATCGAATCGTGTCCGATTTTTTCTGCCAGGCAGCGGCTGCCTTCAGCAAGCATATCTCCCACATCATGCCGTTTTCCAATCCACTCAATGGCCTGTAACAAGGCCTTGCCGTCGCCAAACTGGAGCCAGGGCACATCCCAATAACCACGCTCAACACATTCCATTGCAAAAGCAATCGTGCCACCGGCACTGATCGTATC
>JAYGDG010000024.1:0-1791 GCA_046583015.1 Pirellulaceae bacterium
TCAGGTGTTTCAGCTCTCCGAGCCGACTATCTTTAGGCTGTTGACCCGCGGGGAAAACGCGGCCGTTTTGCGCTTGGGCCGGAAGTGTGACTAGCATGCTGAGGACCAGTAAAAGGAAGCCTCGCGTCACACTACTAGTTCGCACTGATCGCTGAAAACTCTTGCAAAACATGTTCTATTTCTCCCGATAAACCAGGTTCATTGCGGTTCGTTAAACCCGCGAGCAGTCGCGGTACTTTGTTCGCAAGTCATTGTACCGAATCAATCGGCGAGAAGATACTAAATGAACGCAACGCCGGAGGACTATTCGCGCCTGGGTTTGCTGCCAAATCGAGATTAGTGGAGACGTTCTGATCTCCTCGTAATCGATATAACGTGATCAATCCCATGGAGCAGCAGGGCAAGAATGGATTAAGTTGAACTACCACGGCGCAACGGAGGTTCATGATTTAGCTGGCAACCGATATCAAGTAAGAGACAAGGATTCGCTCGCACTATCTGACACCCCAGTCAATTAACTAGAATTCCAAACGACTGCCATGAATCAAATGCGATCCACTCCCGGAATCGTGGCACTGCTGGTGCTGACCCACTTGGGTTTGTTTGCCTGGTTCAGCAGCTACACGGCGGAAGATGCTTACATCGTCTATCGCTATAGCGAAAACCTGGTGGAAGGAAACGGACTGGTCTTTAACCCGGGTGAACCGGTTAGCGCACTGACTTCTCCTTTGCATGCACTCATCTGTTCCGGCCTCTATGCCATCAGCGGAGAATCCGCCTGGACGAACAAGATCTTCTCTGTCTTGTTGCACCTGTCGTGTACCTATCTTGCCATTCGTATTATCCGGCTCGATCGCGGCAAGCTGCTCTTTTTCCTGATGGTCTGGCTGTCACCTTACATGATTTTCTGGGCCGCTGGTGGCCTGGAAACGCTGTACCTGTCTAGTTTCCTGGTGCTGGCCTTTGCCTGTGCTGTTCGCTCCCGTGATACTGATGACAGGCGTTTGCTGGTTGCTTTTTCCGTGCTACTAGGGCTGGCGTTCTTGACCCGTTATGACAGTTGCCTGTTCACGCTGCCGATCTGGTTTCACGTAGCAATTTCCCAGTGGCGAAGCCAGGGGCTCTCGACTGGGAAGAAAATCTCCCGGACAACCTTGTTGCTGCTGCCCGGGCTGCTCATTGCACTGGCCTGGCTGGGAACCAGTTACGTTTACTATCACGACATCTTTCCGACGTCGATTTATCACAAGCCACTGCGTTACGACATTCAAACGCACGCGGCCTTTTACATGCTGCAATTTCTTTGCCTCTCAGGCATTGTGCCGCTACTGGCCTGGGTATTTATCGATCGTTTACGCCGCTCCGAAACTCAGCTCGTGCACGGCCTAGGCAAAACCCTCTTGACCCACCTGGGCGCGATCATTGGCCTGGCAATCTTTGCCTTCTATGCCACCACGGCCGTCCTGACTCACATGATGTTCTCGTATCGCTTCCTACTTCCTTATTTCCCAATCATGGCCTTGCTGGTCATCGCCCTGATTGATGGCACGAGTCCTCAAGCCTGGAAGGGGGGCAATTTTGGTCGCCGCAGTTGGACATGGGTCGTATTGCTGGTCATTCCCTTTCAAGGTCTACAGTTCTACATCATCAACAATCACTCTATTAATCCTGGCAAGATGGGTGAATATCGTCAGTTGTCACGTCAGGACTATTGCAAATTCATGGACATCCTGGCAGGCCAAGCCGATGCAATCAGCAACCACTGGCAACGTCTGGACAAGAACAGGCCTC
>JAYGDG010000152.1:0-3264 GCA_046583015.1 Pirellulaceae bacterium
CTGGAGAAACTGGAAGATCTCTCAATCTTGGCTTCCGGGGCGAACGGCAAGGGACTCTACAAGTTCGTCGCTACCACTGACCTGGCTGGCATTAACGGTGTCCGGCTCGAGCTATTACCCGACAAACGATTTCCAAAATCGGGTCCCGGACGAGCACCGGATGGGAATTACGTACTCACTGAATTTGATCTCTCCGTGGCCATGAAAGCCAAGCCGGAAGAGTCAAAAAAGGTAAAACTTGTCAAGGCGGTCGCCAATTTTAGCCAAGCTGGCTATGACGTCAAAACGGCTATTGACGGTAAGATGGCACCCGCTGGGAATGGCTGGGCCACGGCTCCCAAGTATGGTCAACTTCGCACTGCCAGCTTCGAGACGGAGCAACCGGCTGGTGATGCCAGCGGATCGATCCTGACGTTCAACCTGCACCAGGTCTTTAACAGCGGACAACATTCGATCGGGCGTTTTCGGATTTCCGTAACCACGTCGTCCAAGCCGGTCAAGATTCCTGTCATTCCGGCAGCAGTGGCCGCGATTCTGAAGATCGAACCGGACAAGCGGGATGACAAACAGAAGGCGGAATTGATTAAGCATTACCGCACCCTGGACGAAGAACTCAAGAAGCTAACGAAGGCACTGGCAGACAGTAAGAAACCTCGTCCCGTCGATCCTAAACTGAAGCAACTGCGGGACCGGTTGGCGAAAGTTAGCCAGCCGCTGCCGATTGATCCCAAGTTAAAACAGCTGCGAGCCGACGTAGAATTAAGTAAGAAACAACTAACCAATCCACGGTTAACCGTTGCACAGGACATTGCTTGGGCCTTGATTAATAGTCCGGCATTCCTCTTCAACCGTTAAAGACGTATTATTCGAAAGGTATGACTTTGCAGTATAACGAGTCATCGTTTAAGCTAGTCATGAGTCCTGTCATCGAATTCACCCCGAGGAGATTCGTCAGATGCTAGTTATTCCGGGACAAGCAGGTAAAGACCTTTGTGATCCCAGTTTGGGAGTTTCTCGTCGTCAGCTGCTGCGAGTTGGTGGTTCAGCGATGATGGGACTTAGCCTCGGTTCGATGCTGCAAATGCAAGCATCTGCTGCCGCGGAAGGTGCTGGTGGTGGACCTGGTTGGGGTAAAGCAAAGCACGTTATCTTGCTTTACTTGCAGGGCGGTCCCAGCCATCTGGACTTGTGGGACCCGAAGGAAAATGTCCCGGACAATGTTCGCAGCACATTCAAACCGATTTCAACGAAACTGCCGGGAATCAAGTTCACTGAATTATTGCCAAAGCTGGCACAGGTGAACGATCGGATGACGATGATCCGATCGATGAGTTACACACCCAATGGTCTGTTTAATCACACGGCGGCCATTTACCAAATGATGACCGGCTGGACGACAGACAAGGTTAGCCCCTCGGGTCAACTCGAGCCTCCCAGCCCGAAAGACTTCCCAAATTTCGGCTCCCAGATCATTCGCATGCGGCCTGTCAACTCGCCCATGCTTCCCTTTGTCATGTTGCCCAGACCGTTGCAGGAAAGCAACGTCATTGGCAAGGGTGGCACCGCGGGATTCCTGGGACGCGCATTTGATCCTTACTATCTCTATCCGCCCGGTGGCGATATGGATATGCAGAAGATGGACAAGATCAGCATTGATGATCTCAAACTGCAACCGCATATCTACGCCGGTCGCGTTCGTCGCCGCGCACGCTTGAGAGATCTGATCAACAAGGGAATGCCCCAGATCGAAAAAGCAACCGCTGACCACAAGCTCAATGAATATTACCAGCAGGCACTGAACCTGGTCGTTTCCGGTCGGGCGCGGGATGCTTTTGCCATCAACCGTGAATCGGAAGCAACACGAGACCGATATGGACGCAATACTTTTGGCCAAAGCTGCCTGCTGGCACGCCGCCTGGTCGAGGCCGGGACGCGAGTCGTGGAAGTCGTCTGGCCCAAGGTAGCGAACTCGGATAACCATTCCTGGGATGTTCACCAGGGGTTGAGCAAGCGTATGAAGAATCAATCTGCCCCGATGCTCGATGCAGGCCTCTCGACCTTGATCGCAGACCTGGATGAACGCGGGATGCTGGAAGATACGCTGGTCGTGGCCATTGGCGAATTCGGTCGCAGTCCGCAACGCGGTGTAAGCACATCCGGAAACAACAATTCCGATGACGGACGTGACCACTGGCCCTACTGTTACACGGCCTGCGTCGCCGGTGCCGGGATCAAGCGTGGATACGTTCACGGGGAGTCCGACAAGACAGCTTCCGCACCGCTCAAGGATCCCGTTCATCCCGGCCAATTGCTGGCGACGATCTACCACACGTTTGGTATTCGATCCAATACCCTGGTGAACAATCACTTGAATCAGCCGCGAGAACTCGTGAAAGCCGAACCCGTGCCCAGCCTCTTTGGCTAAACACGGCTTATTGGTTCAAACAGCCATTCAATAAAATAGCCCATTCCGTTCTCGCGGCATGGGCTATTTTATTGCGCGAGGTGCACTAGGTCAGGCGGTCCCGTTTGCTCTCCAGCATCTGGCAAGCTTTGATTGAAGCGCGCCGTGGCATACGCTAGGATCAACTCACTGTCACTCGCCACGTGGTGAGCACACTTCTTCTATCTGCCAGGAACATGTCCATGAATCGATCTTACCTGTCCACGAACCTATTCCCGGCATCCATGAATCGTCGACAACTACTACACACCACCGTCGGGACAACCGTGGGATTCTCGATGCTGCCCTGGTTAACCACCTCTCCGCTATTCGGACAGGATGGCAAACCGCTGAACCGTTTTCCCCGCATGGTTCAGAATTTCATGGTAGCCCAGGTGCGGAAGACCGAGAGGCAAAAACTGCGAACCCTCGAATCACTTGCCACCAGGGTCGATGCCGAGGCCTACGTGAAAAACGTACAGGAAAAAATTCGCTCCTGCTTTGGGCCCAACCCGGAACGCACGCCGTTGAATCCACGTATCACGGGAGTCGTGGAACGTGGCACGTACCGTATTGAAAACGTGATCTTCGACAGTCGGCCCGGATTTCCCGTCACGGCAAACCTGTACATTCCCACGAACCGCAAGTTTCCTCTCCCGGCAGTCGTGGGCACCTGTGGGCATTCCAGTAACGGCAAGGCCGCTGAATCTTACCAGTCTTTTTCCCAGGGACTGGCCCAACTCGGTTACGTGTGCCTGATCTACGACCCGATTGGCCAGGGTGAACGGCTACAGTACGTGAACGATGACCTGACTCCCCAG
>JAYGDG010000258.1:0-2497 GCA_046583015.1 Pirellulaceae bacterium
AACACGGCCATTGCGCATGCTCGTGACCCTTTGCTGATGGCTCGTGCCATGCGAGCCGGAGTTCAAGCGGGTCGCATGGCTTACCTGGCAGGACGTATTCCTAAACGATTGTACGCGACGGCCAGCAGCCCGGAAGAAGGACTGGTCACTTCGCGCCCTTACCGCGGCAAGTGAAATTTGGCAGGGCAGGCGGCCAGCAGTGTTGCTGTCTCCACAGGGCGGCTAGCTGGATTGCAGCAGTTTACTCGTCGTGGTCCAGATCGTCTGGTAGCTTGCCGTCAGTGAGCCAAAGAAGAGGCCATACCAGACCAGGTAGCCGATGAGCGTACCACCGATCGCTTGACCCTTCGTGGTTTCATGTGCTGCGTAGCATCCAATACCCATGTAGATGGGAAGGGCAACGATTTGCAGGGGAATCCCCACGAATGGAGTCAGGATCATCAGTAGTCCAAAACTGCCTATTACGTAACCGGCCACGCGGCAGGTAGTTTCAAAGGCTTCGTAAGCTCCCTGGACCACTGTCAGCCCCACGTGCTGAAAAGCAGCTAGTACGACTGTTTGTAACAGGCAATTAATGGCTGTGCCAATCAGGTAGACGACAGTAAAAACGATGGCGACGATCAGGCCGAAGAGAATTGATCCACTCACATCGACAGGTCTGCTTTCGGGTGCGTAGGTGATCCCGGAAACGAGGGCGACGATCCCAAAGACAAGGAAAAATCCAAGGGCGATCGCTGCTCCCATTAGTTGCCCTGTGAGGGCGAATCCTAATGAACTGCCGATGCCTCCGTCACGTTGCATGCGACTGAAAGCGTCCAGTGGCGAGAAGAGGACTTCCGTTGCTGTACCCCAGAAGACACTGTCCTGGTCGTTGCGGTCCCACGGCAGTCCCTTCCGCGTCCCTTGACTTCGGTAGCGTCCGCCTCCACTCCCACCGGCAGTTGGCAACGAACTGACGACTGGATGAGAATTGCTAATCAGGTCATCTCCCCAATTATCCAATGGTTCCTGGTTTAATTCTTCCAGGGGTTCGCTGAAATCGTTAATCAGCGACATTCCCATAGGTGGTGGTGCTGGGCCAGTGAATCGGGATTCAGTTCGTTGCGAGGAGGGGTTGATTGACGGGACGGGAATTTGCATGATCTGCTGGCATTCAGGGCAGCGTCCTTTCTTGCCAGCCTGGCTTGCGGGAGTTTGCACGACATGGCCACATTCTCCACAGGGAAACTCAATTTTTCCATCGGTCGTTAAGATTCCGGAAAGGGAACCACTCGACTTGATTTCTTCGTTCGTGACGACTGCACCACATTGCGGGCAAGTTATTTTCTTGTCTGCCCGCGATACGGGCACCTTGAGTTTCTTGTTGCACTGATGACATTCAAATCGAATCGTCCTTTCCGTTGCCGCGGAATCGCTAACGGTGTTTTCTGGAATGGTGAAGATGGCCTGGCAACTCGGGCAGCGCCCGCGTTTACCCTGCTGGGAATCCGGAGTCTTCACCGGGTGAGTACATTCGGGACAGGCAAATTCAATGGTCATGAGAAGGCTTGGACCGGGACGTGGTGGAAAGGGACGCTTGGCCGTCATGTTGAATCGGGAATACGGACAACTCTCTGCCTGCTACGAGCATATCATGAGTGTGGGCACTGTGCATTCTTCTAGCGGTAACTTTTACCGCTAGGTCGAGATCTATGGGGAAGAATTCTTGGTGTGGAATCATGATTCAAGTTACATAAGGTATCCGGATCAGTACCTAGCTGCTAAGGTGTCCGGCGATACGTTGTTGTGATTGAAGTGACTTTGACCGAGATAAGCCAGTCATGTTGACCGCTGCTGAAATTCTTGGACCGGACGGTCGACTTGCCAAACGATTAACCGATTACGAAGTTCGTCCACAGCAACTGGAAATGGCATCCTCGGTGGCGACTGCGTTTCGCGATCGCCAGCACCTGATGGTGGAAGCGGGCACTGGTGTTGGCAAGAGTTTCGCTTACCTGGTTCCAGCAATCTTGGCGACTACGGCCCAGGAGGGAGACTTGGGCGACTTGTCTAGTGGTGGCCCGGTGGCTGAACAGCCCCTTCGCCGCGTAGTGATTTCGACTCACACGATTAGTTTGCAGGAACAGCTGTTACACAAAGATTTACCTCTTTTGAACAGTGTGATTCCCCGGGAGTTCACGGCGCTATTAGTCAAGGGTCGAAACAATTACGTCAGTTTGCGCCGACTCGACAATGCGTTGAAGCGTGCCGATTCACTTTTTGATGCGGGCACTGAATTGGAGCAGTTACAGCAGATACGGGATTGGGCGAAAGAGAGCAACGACGGCTCGCTTAGCGACTTGCGTTTTCGACCCAAGCCGTCGGTTTGGGATGAAGTTGTCAGTGACAGTAGCAATTGCATGGGAAGTAATTGTCCGTCGTTCGGTGATTGTCATTATTTTCGTGCCCGTCGGCGCATGGATAACGCGCAGATTTTAGTAGTCAATCATGCGCTGTT
>JAYGDG010000260.1:0-1734 GCA_046583015.1 Pirellulaceae bacterium
CATTCGTCTTCGTGGCGGTTGTCCTGTTCCCGCTTCTGGACGCGCTGCTTGATATCGAGGAAAGGATCGAGAGCGAGGGAATGGTGCTCTGCTTTATTGCATTAGGAGTATTTTTTTGCATCCCACTGTTCTTACTGCGACGTCAACTTACCAAGTGGAAAGCCTGGTCTGCTAACCAGCGGCAGAAGAGCCAGGGCGAACTGGCAAGAGAAGCACAGGCTCATCCTCATCAACCGGTCTATGATCGATCGCATGATGATTTCGATGAATGGGCCAAGCAATTCATGGACGTTGAAGCCCTTAAGCAGCTACATGCCGAACATGGACATGAGTGGTGCGTCCCGGACGAGGGCAAAAAAAGCCACTGGTATTATGATCCGGACCTTAAATTCTGGTATTTCACGTTGTACGTGCTCCTGGTTGTTGCCATCGTTGCATTTTGTGTTGCCAATTGGCCAGCTTCGCATCAAGATGGTCATGAAAATCATGACCGTCAACAGGAAGAAGAAAGGGTACATAACGAAGAATAGAGTTTTTGGGTTGGAGAGTGTAAACTAAAATCATGGCTTACCCCTGTGCCCCCTACGGGCGCAAGGTCACACAACATTTGAGCTCGCCGTTGAGCGGTGCATCACCCGAGAGGACTTCATTAATATGACGACTCCCCATCAAACAACACGACGCCAGTTTGTCGGAGCGATGGCCGCCGGCTCTGCAGGTCTGCTGCTTTCCTCAGGCAATCAAGCCGCTGCTTACCAGGCCCCCAGTGAACGCCCCGTCTTTGCGACCATCGGCCTGCGCAACCAGGGTTGGGCGATTACCAATAAGTCGACCAAGTTTGCCGATTTCGCGGCGCTGGCCGACGTGGATGCCAACGTCCTGGGAGCCACTGCGGAGAAGGTTCGTAAGAAACAGAGTAAAGCCCCGGATACCTACAAGGATTATCGCAAGGTCCTGGACCGCAAGGATATCGATGCGGTAATGATTGCCGTACCCGATCACTGGCACACCAAGGTCGCCGTGGAGGCGATGCTGGCCGGCAAAGATGTTTACTGCGAAAAGCCGCTTACGCTGACGATCGCCGAGGGGAAACTGATCGAAAAGATGGTCAAGAAGACGGGTCGCGTCTTTCAGGTCGGTACCATGCAGCGAACAGAATCGGGGCAACGCTTTTTGCAGGCGGTGGCCCTCGTCCATGCTGGCCGTATCGGAACGGTCAAGAAAGTAACCTGTGGGATCGGTGGCTTCGGTCCTTCGCCGAAGATTCCCACTGTCCCGGTTCCCACCGAGCTCGATTGGGATTTCTGGCTCGGCCCGGCGCCGAAGGTTCCCTACCGGGCCCTGCCTGAAATGCGCAAAGGTTACGGTGGCGGCGTGCCGCTTTACAGCAATTGTCACTATGCATTTAGAAACTGGCACGAGTACTCGGGCGGTAAGCTGACCGACTGGGGTGCCCATCACGTCGATATTGCCTGCTGGGCAATCGGCGCCAGCGAGACGGGCCCGAGCAAAGTGACGCCGCTCAATTACGAGCTGGCCGTCAAGTACAAGGATGGTCATCCGCTGGTTGATGACCAGTACAACATTGCCACGAAATTTAATATTCAGGCCGACATGCCCAACGACATCGAGCTGCTAATTACCAACGAAGGTGATAACGGCATCTTGTTCGAGGGGACCAAGGGTCGCTTCTTCGTGAACCGTGGTAAAATCGTCGGCAAGCCGGTCGACGAT